>NZ_DATGCW010000356.1:0-15445 GCF_035311605.1 Saliniramus sp. | reverse complement strand
GAGATCACCGGCATTCCCTATACCGATATCGTCATCGCGGCGATCATCCCGGCAATCCTCTATTTCCTCTCGGTCTATTTCATGGTCGATAACGAGGCCCTGAAGAACGGCATGAAGGGCTTGCCGCGCAGCGAACTGCCGCAGTTCCGCAAGCTGGCCAAGCAGGCTTTTCTCTTCATTCCGATCGTGATCCTGATCGGGGCGCTGTTCGTGGGCTACTCCGTGATCCGTGCCGGGACGCTCGCCATGGGGGCAGCCGCTGTCGTGAGCTGGCTGACGCCGTTCCGGATGGGCCCGCGCGCCGTCCTTTACGCGCTCGAAATTGCCGCGAAGATGTCGCTGCAGCTTGTGGCAGTCTGTGCTGCGGCGGGCGTGATCGTTGGCGTGATCGCCATGACCGGCGTCGGTGGGCGTCTTTCCGGCGTGCTGATGGCAGTGGCGGATCAGAGCGAATTGCTGGCGCTCTTCTTCGCCATGTGCATCTCGATCATCCTCGGCATGGGCATGCCGACGACGGCGGCCTATGCGGTGGCGGCATCGGTCGTGGCGCCGGGCCTGATTCAGCTCGGTATCCCGCCGCTCACGGCACATTTCTTCATCTTCTATTTCGCCGTGATGTCGGCGATTACCCCGCCCGTGGCACTCGCAGCCTATGCCGGAGCGGCGCTGGCAGGCTCGGACCCGATGAGGACATCCGTGGAGAGCTTCAAGATCGGCCTTGCCGCCTTCGTGGTGCCTTTCATGTTCTTCTACAACAACGCGCTCCTGATGCAGGGCGAATGGCTGGAAATCGCGCGCGTCCTGTTCACGGCGGCGCTCGGTATCTTCCTGCTCGCCGGATCGGTGCAGGGCTGGTTCTTCGGGCTGCTCAACTGGATGCTGCGCATCGTGCTGCTGGTTGCGGCGCTCGCCATGATCAAGGGAGGCTGGGTTTCTGATATCATCGGCATCGGTGTCGGCCTGGCCGTCTTCGTCATCCAGAAGCAGTTCGTCACCACATCGAACATCGCGCGCGGCCTCGACTGACGAGTGCGCTCCGCAGGGCCGGGCAACGGCGGCTCAGCGCGTATTGAGCCGCCAGCCCTTGTTCCACAGCATGAACGGGACGCCGGAGAGCAGGGCGCGCATGGTCTTGCGGCTCTGATGCAAGCCGTTCACGGAAACGCGGGGCAAGGCATGGGGATGGTCGGCATGACCAGCAAAGACGTGACCGGGCCGCGTCGTCACTGCCGTGGTGAAGCCCGCTTCCTGAGCGAGGGCGAAATCGCGCGGTCCGGCTGAACCGGGATCCCCGACCGGATAGGCGAAATGCGTCACATTGATGCCGACCTCACTGGCGAGGCGGTCGCGTGATTGCACGATCTCGTAGCGCGCCGTGACATCGTCATGCTTGGCCAGCATCGGATGGCTCACCGTATGGGCACCGATGGTGATCAGGGGGTCACGCGCCACGGCCCTGATTTCGTCCCATGTCATGCAAAGCCCCCGGGTCAGGGCGCGACTGTCGATACCGGCCTGAGCGGCAAGATCAGCGATAACGGCCAGCAGCGTCGCCTCGTCACCGCTGCGCAGGCGCCAATAGGTGGTCTCGAAGGCGATCTGCTTTTCTGCATCATCGCGCGCCGGCAGATCGAAATCGCGGCCATCATGGATGAAGAGCACCCGGTCGAGCCGGCGGATCGCCTCCTCCAGCTCGAGCCACCACAGGCGTCCGTGGCCGTCGGCGAATCCGGTGGTGATGAAGAAGGTCGCCGGCAGGGCATGGCGACGCAGGATCGGCAACGCATATTCCGCATTGTCGCGATAGCCGTCATCGAAGGTGAGGATCGCGAAGGGGCGCCCACCCTTTTCCCGCAGGCGTTGCGGCAAGACATCCTGCGCGATGATCTCGTATCCGGCTTCCCGGACCATGCTGACAACCGTCTCGAAGAATGCGGGTGTGATCTCCAGGAGGCGGTTGGGCGCGAAGGCGCCGTAGCTGGCCGGTCGCACATGGTGAAACATCAAGATGATGCCGGTGCCGCGTGAGATGGGCGCCAGCCAGAGATCGGCCCGGCTCCAGTCGATCGCGCGCAGCCCCATGCGGATGATGGCGGATTTCAATGACATGCACGCTCTCCGACTTGAGATCCAAGCGCCGACGGGACCCGACCGGCGCTGCGGGCATTTCGGCATCACCTGAACGGATCAGGCAGCGGCAACGCCCGCCCTGCGCCCGACCCCGGCCACCACGACATCCGCCGAACCCATTCCCGCAATACGCGCATAGAGGTCAACGAGTTCGGGGTCGTCGGCTTCACGATCGGCGGCGATGATGATCGTATCCGCGGCACCGGCCAGAGACTTCAGCAAGGCCGCATCAGAGGGATCGGGCAGCAGCAGGAAGACGAGCCCATAGGTGTGCTGGAAGGCCGTCAGCGCGATATCCAGCCCGTCACCGTCGTCGATCAACGACGCCGCATCGGCGCGCCCCCTCTCGACGCGATGCAGGGGCGAAGCGGGATCGCGGCGAATGACGTCGAAGAAGCTGGCGCGCTCCGCTATCAGATCGCTCAGCCCCGGTACGTTTCCGGAGAGACCGTCATCCTGCATCGAGACGAGGATGCAGCGCCCGGCACGGGCACCGGCCTGGCTCAGCTTTTCGCCGAAACGGCGCAAACGTGCGGCATCGCCGAGCCCGGTGACGAGGACGCGCTGGCCGCGATCCTGACGCTGGTTCTCGCGCAATCTTGCGAGCAGCACGCTGAAATCGTAGGACGCCTCGCTGTCGACCGATGCTGCCGCGAGAGAGTCCGAGGAGTCCGCCACGGCCTCCTGCGCAGCCGATGATAGCTGCGCCGAAACGGGCACCGAGTTCCCGGCGTGCGGCCCGTCATCGAGAACCGGGACGGATGCCTGAACTGCCTCCTCATCGGTCCTGCCGCAGACTGCCGCTGCGGGCGTGGCTGCTGGCGCAGACCCTGGAGCGCCCCTGTCGGGCCTTGCCTTCTGCGTTTCCTGCCAGGCTGCATCGAGACGATCTTCCTGGGCGCGCGCCTCGCTGGAATCGGCAAGGGCCTTGCTCGCTGCCTGTTTGCGGCGCAGACGTGGCTTGTGTTTCACCGCGTCATCCGCCTTTTCGGCGCGCGCGTCCGCTTGCCCGGCGGCAGCTGCGCCTCCGGCGGGCTCAGTGACCGGCTCCTGCGAGACCGGCTCCTGCGAAACCAGTTCCTGCCATGTCTCGGGAAGCGGTTCTTTCGGCGATGGCGCCAGCCCGGATTCGCCCGCCGCACCGGCTTCGTTTCGCGCGACCTCAACCGTGTCGGCTATTCCGGTCTCGTCTGCAATCGCCGTCTCGACCATCGAGCCGGACGATGCTGCGACGGGCTCCGATACAGCGGAACGCTCCTCGACCGCCTTCCCGGCGGAGCGGGATACGGGTGTCCCGTTCGCAGCTGATCTTGTTGCAGCGACAGCGGCGGCGGGTTCTTGCGCAGGCGCATCAGACGGCGACGCGGCGAAGTCAGCATGCGACGCGGCGTCATGCGGTGTATCGACAGACACCGTTGCGTCAGGGTCAGCCGGTTCGGCAGATGCCGGAGCGCCTTTTTCGAAGGCGCGATGGGGATCGGCCATGTCTTTCGCGGCAGGAAGCGAGCCGAAATCCGCGTTCTCCGCGCCCCCTTCCAACGTTCCGCGCAGGCGTGCTCCGAGCTTGCGGACGCCGGTCAGCACCTCTTCCTCTGCTTGCGGCTGCGCCGCTTGCACGGGAATTTCGATGAAGGCAGCAGGCCTCGCGCGCCTGGATCGCGGCGGCGCATCGACGGCATCCGCACCGGCCATCTGCCGCCGCCATCCGCATCCGGCTGGGGCGCTTGCGCGAAGGCATCCCGTGCGCGCCCGTGGGCTGCATCAGGGGCAGGCCTATCCGCGCGGGCTTGCGGCTCCTCGGCCAGATCCGCTCCGACCGCAACCGCCCCGCCCGCTCCGATCCGAGGAGCGATCGGCACCCCGCCGGGCCAGTTCGGGTCGACTGTCGGTGCGGCATCATGGTGCGGCTCGTCCTCATGAGAATCGGAATCGCGCCTTTGTGCGGCATAGCCATAGCCCGCAGCCATTGTGGGCGCCGCCGGCACACCGCCGGAGACCAGAGCCGCAACCACGACGCCGCCGGTCGCGACGAAGGCTGCGCCGAGCGTCGCCAGAACAACGGTGGGCGCCTTGCGCGGAAAAACCGGCTCACGCGGCACGACGGCACGCGAAACGATACGCGCATCGGGCAATGTTGCGTTCTGCGAGCCGCGCGCAATCGCCTCACGGTAGCGCGTGAGGTAGTTCTCCAACTGCTCGCGCTCGGCCCGCGCCTCGCGTTCGAGAGCGCGCAATTGCACCTCGCTCTCATTGGCTTGCGCGACGACACTCATCTGCGCATCGAGCGCCGCTTCCAGCGATTCGACCCGGGAGGCGGCAATGCGCGCTTCGTTTTCGAGAATGCGGACCGTACGCTCGGCGGAAGCGGTGATCTGCTCGTCGAGATCGGCGAGCTGGGCGCGCAGTTCCAGAATGCGCGGGTGCCCGGGCAGCAGCGTGCGCTGCTCGAGCGCGATCTGCGAACGCAGATCGATGCGCTGCTCGATCAGCCGACCGATCAGTTCGTTGCTCGCGACATCAGGAATCTCGAAGGCCCTGCCCTCGGCAATCATCTCACCCAGCAACTGCGCCCGGGCCTCTGAATCGGCCTGGGTCGAGCGGGCTTCCGCGAGCCGCGTGTTGAGATCGCTCAATTGCTGCGACGAAATGCTGGCGCTGTCCCCGCTCAGGAACAGCCGCGAGGAAGCGCGAAACGATTCCACGGCAGCTTCCGCCTCGCTCACACGCTCACGCAAATCCTCGATATTGGTGCCGAGCCAGTCCGAAGCGGCCCGCGCGAGTTCGGCCTGCGCCTCCTCCAGCTGGTCGAGATAGACCTCGGCGATGGTGTTGGCGGCACGGGCGGAGAGATCGGGATCCGCTGAGCGGAATTCTATGGCGAGGACGCGCGAACGCGGCACGGCATAGACCGTGAGAGCGCGATAGTAAGCATCGAGGATCCGATCTTCCTCGTTCCCGTCATAGCTTCCGTCAGCGATGCCGAGCATGGTGCGAACACGCGTGATCGGGTCCATAGGGCCGACCAGCGGATCGAATTCCGCGTTGCCGACGAGTCCGAGCCGGCGTATCGTCTCACGCGCCACCTCACGCGAGCTGACGACCTCGACCTGGCTCAGCACGGCCTGCTCGTCGATGGTCCCGCCCGGCAACTCACGCTCGGAGAGGGTGCGGGTGAAAACGCTGTCCCGATTCTCCAGAAGCACCTGGGTTTCACCGGCAAAACGCGGTGTCGCGGTGAGGACAAAAACGATCGCACCGATGGCGACGGCAACGGTGATGGCGAGGATCGTCTTGAAACGCCCGCGCAGCGCCAGCAGGATCTCGCGCAGATCCACCATGCCATCGCGACCGCCATGGTCAAACGACGCACCTCCAGGTTGCTTCATCTCGCGCTCCATACTGGCTTCCGTCTCGGGCCGGATTTGTGCACAGGATGAACAGACAGGGTTTCCGGTTGGTTAAAAAACCAAATGCGAATACCATTTCTCCTCTTTCTCGGTGCCCGCAAGGTTCTGTTAACCGTATCAATTTACCTTTTGCGCAGATTCACCCCAGCCGGATGGTCGAAACTCCGATGAACAGGCGCAAGACACTCGCTCTCCTGCTGACAGCAGCCGCACTCCCTGGTTGCGCCGCGCTGACGGTGCGGCGCGGCGACGAGAGCTTTTCGGCGCGCGATTACCGTCTGGCTGCTGAAGATCGGGTGCGGCTGATCGTGTTCGGACAGGATTCGCTGTCGAACATCTACATGGTCGATGGCAGCGGGTCGATCACGGTGCCGCTGATCGGCGCCGTCTCCGTCGAGGGGCTGACGACGACGCAAGCGGCGGAGCGCGTGGCCGGGCGCCTCGCCTCGGGCTTCATCCGCGAGCCGCGTGTCACCGTCGAAATCGATACCTACCGCCCCTTCTACATCATGGGCGAGGTTTCGCGCGGGGGGCAGTACGACTATGTCGCCGGCATGAGCGTGGAGACCGCGATCGCGATCGCGGGCGGCTTCACGCCGCGCGCCGTGCGCAGTTCCGTCACGGTTTCGCGCAAGATCGGGGATGAAACCGATCGCTTCAATGCACCGATCGATTACACGCTGCGCCCGGGTGATACCGTGATCGTGCGCGAACGCTGGTTCTGATGTCCGATATCGAGGCCACTATGGCGCACGGGCCGCTTCGTATACTGCACGTGTTTCGCGCGCCGATCGGCGGGCTGTTTCGCCATGTGATCGACCTTGCCTGCGAGCAGGCGGCGCGGGGGCATGCCGTTGGGCTGCTCTTCGATTCATCGCAGGACAATGCCCGCACCCATGCGATGATCGAGCGGGCCCGGCCCGCGCTGGAACTCGGTATCACCCGGGTGGCTATGACACGCAATCCGTCTCCGCGCGACCTCGCGGCCCTGCGCGCGCTGGCCCGTCTGCAACGCAAGATCGGTGCGTGCGTGCTGCACGGCCACGGCTCCAAGGGCGGGCTTTATGCGCGGGCCCTGGCGCGCCGTCACGCCCCGGATGCGGTGCGCGCCTACACACCCCATGGCGGGAGCTTCCATTTCGGCCCCGGCAATCCCCGCCACCATCTGTACATGGCGGCAGAACGGTGGATGGCGCGCCGGACCGACGTTTTTCTGTTTGAGAGCCGCCATGTCGCGAGCCGCTTCGCTCACTATGTCGGCGCGCCGGACCGCCCCGCCATGATTGTCCATAACGGCCTGTATCCGGCGGAATTCGAACCCGTCGACAATGCGGATGCCGCCTTCGATCTCGTCTTCATCGGGGAGATGCTGCTCGCCAAGGGCGTGGATACGCTGCTGCAGGCGATGCGGCTTATCCGGCAGAAACGGGGCAGCGCCCCGCGTCTCCTCGCCGTGGGATCGGGCCCCGACCGGGGCTTGCTGATGCAACGGGCGAGCGAGTACGGCCTGGCCGAGGATGTGACTTTCGAGGATGCCCAGCCGATCCGCGATGTGCTTGCGCGGGCGCGGATCATGGTGATGCCCTCACACGCGGAATCCCTGCCCTATGTCGTGCTCGAAGCGGCGGCTGCCGGCATGCCGATGGTCGCGACCAATGTCGGCGGCATCCCGGAAATACTGGAACCATGCGCGGATACGCTCGTCGAGTCGGGCGATGTCGGCGCACTCGCCCAGGCCATCCTGCGTCAGCTTACCGAGGATGCATCGGCCACGCATTCCAGGATTGCGCAGACCCGCGCTTTTCTCGAAACGAATTTTTCAGTCGCCAGCATGACCGACGCCGTTCTTGCGGGTTACCAAAAGGGAGCGGAGCGTCGTACCGCCGCTATCCCATCACGTTAAGTCTTCCCTCACCGGGCGCTGTTAACGTGAACAGGTCAATTCGCCGAATTGATCAATCATCGGAAATCACGGGCGCGTCATATGAGTATCGATATCCGCGATCTTATGCAGGCAGCCGCATCCGCCAGCATGGACGGCACGGCGAAACAGCAAAGGGGCGAGCGCAACCATCGTGCGAAACGCCCACCGGCCGAGGCCACGGCGGGGCTGCCCTTGTCGGGCGCCTTCTCCGCGAAGGTCCTCACCGGCACGGTCCGCCTCGTCGAACTGCTCATCGTGGCCGGGCTCGGTATCGCGCTGCACCTCGCCTATCTCGGCAATACCTTCAACAGCTTCACGCTGGCCATGATCGCAGGGCTTTCCCTCGCTGCGCTCGTTGCATTCGAAATGGTACATGTCTATTCGATCCAGGCGTTTCGCACCTTCTTTCGGGACGGACTGCGGCTTCTGGCCACCTGGACCGTCGTCTTCCTGATCGGCTTCACAGCCATCTTTCTTCTCAAGGTGGGTGACGAGTATTCCCGCGTCTGGCTCGTCGGCTGGTTCTTCACCGGCGCCGCCGCACTGACGACGGAGCGACTGGCCCTCGCCGGAATCGTCGGGCGCATGACGCGGGCGGGTCGTTTCGACCGGCGTACCGCCATCGTCGGAGCCGGCCCGGCCGCGGTCGAGATGATCCGCGCGCTTGATGCACAGGGCGATAACGGCGTGCGCATCGTCGGCGTTTTTGATGATCGCAATGACGAGCGCACGCCCGATCTCGTGGCCGGATACCCCACCCTCGGGACCGTGACCGATCTCGTCGATTACGCGCGCAACACGCAGCTCGACCTCGTGATCTTCACCGTCCCGATCGCCGCCGAGGGGCGGATCCTGCAGATGCTCTCCAAGCTCTGGGTATTGCCGATCGATATCCGGCTGGCTGCCCATGCGAGCAAGTTGCGCCTGCGTCCGCGCGCCTATTCCTATATCGGCAACGTGCCGGTTCTCGATGTCTTCGACCGCCCGATCGCGGATTGGGATCTCGTGGTCAAATGGCTTTTCGACAAACTCGTCGGCCTGTCCATCATGACGTTGCTCGCACCGGTCATGGCGGCTGTCGCCCTGGCGGTGAAGCTCGACTCGCGCGGGCCGGTGCTGTTTCGCCAGAAGCGCTACGGCTTCAACAACGAACTGATCGAAGTCTTCAAGTTCCGATCGATGTATGTCGATCAGGGCGATGCGAGTGCGGCGAAACTGGTGACGAAGGGCGATCCGCGCGTCACCCGTGTGGGTCGGATCATCCGCAAGACCTCCCTGGATGAATTGCCGCAGCTTTTCAACGTCGTCTTCAAGGGCAATCTCTCGCTCGTGGGACCGCGTCCGCACGCCCTCCAGGCAAAGGCCGCCAACGAGCTCTATGACCAGGTCGTCGATGGCTACTTCGCTCGCCACAAGGTCAAGCCCGGCATTACCGGTTGGGCGCAGATCAACGGCTGGCGCGGTGAGACCGATACGCAGGAGAAGATCCAGCGCCGCGTCGAGCACGACCTGTATTACATCGAGAACTGGTCGGTGCTGTTCGATCTGCAAATCCTGGCGATGACCCCCTTCGCCCTGCTGAAGACGGAGAATGCCTATTGAACACGTTGAGCGCCAATCCGTCGGCCCCGGTCGCGGCCGGTTTTTCGCGCGGCACGCAATGGTGGACGCTGTTCATCTTCATGTGTTGCGGCGGCGTGGTGCTGATCGAGCCCTCCCCTTACGAATTCACCTTCTTCCTCGCGCTCTTCGTCTTCATGCTGGGCGGCATGCGTCTCCGGGCGGGGGCGGTGGTGATGAGCGTTCTGTTGATGCTCTACAATATCGGCGGGCTGTTCTCGCTGATCCCCTTCCTTGATGACGGCGATGCCGTGCTCTTCATCGGGGTGTCGTTCTACCTGGCCGTGACGGCGATCTTCTTCGCCGCACTCTTGCAGGACGATGCGCGCTGGCGGATGCAGGCGCTGACGTGGGGCCTCGTCAGCGGCGCGACGATCGCCTCGGTGGCGGGGATCCTCGGCTATTTCGATGTGGCCGGGCTCGGTGCGTTGTTCACCCGTTTTGACCGCGCTGCGGGCACATTCAAGGATCCGAACGTGCTGGGCACCTACGTGATCCTGCCGCTTGTGCTGCTCGCACAAGCCATTCTGATCACGGGGCGGTTATGGCTGCGCTATGTCGTACCGCTGGCGATCATCCTCTTCGGTGGCGTATTCCTGTCCTTCTCGCGCGGCGCTTGGGGAAACATGATCCTGTCCATGGCGCTGATGACGATACTGACCTTCCTTTTCGTGGCCGGGCCACGGCAGCGTCTGCGCATCACCGTGCTCGCAGTCACCGGAACCATCGGCGCAATCGTGGCCCTGGCCGTCGCATTGTCCATCGAGGAACTGCGCAGCATGTTCGAAGTCCGCGCCGCTCTCGTCCAGCACTATGATGTTGGCGCCACCGGGCGATTCGGACGCATCTTCCGCGCCATCCCCGAACTGCTCGACCGCCCGAACGGGTACGGACCGATGCAGTTCCGCAATGTCTGGTTCGAGGACCCTCATAACGTCTATCTCAACGCCTTTTCCGCTTACGGCTGGCTGGGCGGGCTGTCCTATCTCTGCCTGATCGGCGCCACGCTCTTCGTCGGCTGGCGCCTGATCGCAACGCCCTCAGACATGCAGGCCTTCGCCATCGCCGTCTGGTCGGTTCTCTTCGTCCAGATGCTTCAGGGCTTGACCATCGATACCGACCATTGGCGGCACTTCTACCTGCTGCTCGGGCTGACCTGGGGGTTGTTCGACCGCAATGTCCGGCGTGGCCGATACCAGGCGGATGGCGCAGCGTGGGAAAACCGGGGCGGATGACCACCCGGATCGAAGGATCACGATTTCGTGATCGGCAAGCGGCTCAACGGTCGACCAATTTCGCGCACTGAAATGACTGAAAAGCGAAAAACACAACCATCGGGAGATAGGTGATTCGCCTTGCGAAAAGCCGGCCCAAACATTGATCCGCGACAGAAGCCACTTCAGCGGGCCCGCAAATGCGCGACACAAGCTTAACGTGAAACACCAACCCTTTGATTCAATGCATTTTTTTTCAATCACTCATCGAAAGAAAAAACCCGCCGAACCGACCGAAGTCAGCAAGGCGAGTTGAAGGTGCTCTCGATGTAACGCCCCCACAGGCGCAACCAAAAGGTACATCGTCGCGATCACGCTTGCAACTTATTGCAAGACAAGGGGAGGCCGACCTGCCGCTTTTCGGCGTCAGCCCTTTTTGTGTTTGGCGGTTTCGGCGAGTGACTTTGCGATATCGAGCAGACTGGTACACAGGCTCGGCACCTTCAAATTCGCAAAGATGAGCAGAAGCTGCCGCCCGTTTGGATCTGCCAAGGCGCGCTGAATCTGGTGTTCCTCGAGCGACACGACCTCGCTCGTTTCGGACCCTTCCTCAATCATGCTGCCGTAGAAGAAACTGATAGGCACATCAAGGGCCTGCGAAATCTGGAACAGTCTGGCGGCCCCGACACGGTCTGTCCCGTTCTCGTATTTCTGGACCTGCTGGTAGGATACATCGATCTCCTTGGCCAATTGCTGCTGGTTCAACCCTAGCGCGTTGCGCCTGAGCTTGATGCGCCGTCCGATTTCGAAATCGATTTCATTCGGCGACTTCTTGTTGCTCAACATTGATTACGTTCTCCCGATCAGGTACCGCCGACTCGGCAACCGACACAGATACAACCAGGCTGCAAGCGTATCCCGACAACCCTTACGCGCAGCAGCTGGCATAGACAGAACCCCCGAGCAAAATGAAACGCGAACATTTCAAAGTCCGGGCACTCCCCTTTTGATTGTCTTAGCGCTTGCGTTGGAAACAATCAATAATACAACCGTCGAGGAATATGCTGCCAGAGCCACTTTTTACGCGCATTTCCCGCGACGCGCCTGAGGTGCATCGTCAACACTTTGCCCGTACAGCTTTTGAATTTCAACCACCAGATACATATTTTTTGAAATATTACTTCAGGTAGCACAACTAGGCGCAAAGAACTCCACTTATAATTGTTCTCTTTATTGATGTATCTTATTTATTTTGCAACCTATGCGATATTATGTTTGTTTTTCGTTCCGAAAGCTGAAAGGCGCGCCCGCATCGCGGACGCGCCTTTGTCATTGCCTCACATCTGGTTGTAAAAGGGGCAGGATAAGCGCTTGGCTCACCCGGCATTCTCGACCGCGACGATCTGGAACGTCTGCATGTCGCCTTCATCGTCCCGGATGGAGAGGTATTCGCCGACCTGCATGACATGATCGCCAAGTCGATAGGCAGGCTCGTCGTCATCATCGCGGTTTTCGTCGTAGTCGATCACCCAGGTCGCACCACCGGTGCCGCCGGGGCGATGGCGCAGGAAGCCGACATCCTCCTCATTCCCCCAGAAGCGATGCACGCGGCACAGATGCTTGTGCTTGCGCCATTCGGCGATATCGATATGCCCGTCCGCATCGAGCGGTGCGACGATGTCGTAGCCGTGCAGATGCGAACCGGTCGGATGCTCCTTCGTGCGTGCAAGATGCAGGGTGATGCGCTTGAAATGGTGGGGGATGGACATGAACGTGTTCCTCCTCAAGGTCGCGGCCTCTGCCGCAATCGTCATTACGGTTTCACCATGCACCCAATGGCTACGCCTTGATCTCGAGCAATCAAGGGCGCGCAGAACGCCGGGATTTCACCCTTGATCCGGCGGGCCCGGGCAGGCACCTTCGCCCCTGCGCCATCCGGCCGATATCCAGGGAGAAGTTCATGCCGAGTCTGAAAGCCGCGATCGTCCCCGTCACGCCTCTGGAGCAGAATTGCACGCTGATCTGGGATGACGACACCAAGACCGGCGCCGTCGTCGATCCGGGCGGGGATGTCGGGCGCATCCGTTCAGGCATCGAAGAACTTGGCCTGACCATCGAGAAGATCGTGCTCACTCACGGCCATTTCGATCATATCGGCGGCGTCGCCGAATTGCGCGAGGCACTCGGCGTCCCGGTCGAAGGGCCGCATCGCGCGGACGAGCCGCTGATCGCCAATCTCCCCGCCATCGCCGAGCAATACGGCCTCGGCACCGTCGAGAGCTTCACACCGGATCGCTGGCTGGACGAAGGCGATGATTTCGACATTGCCGGCATCCCCTTCGAGATCCTGCATTGCCCGGGCCACTCCCCCGGCAGCCTTGTCTTCTTCCAGAAGGATCAGCGATTCGCGCTGGTGGGCGACGTGCTGTTCCGCGGCTCGGTCGGACGCGCCGACCTTCCGGGAGGCGATATGGACACGCTGATCAATTCGATCCGCACGAAGCTGCTCGTGCTCGGCGACGATATCGGCTTCATCTGCGGCCACGGGCCGACCAGCAATATCGGCGATGAACGCGCCAACAATCCCTTCCTCCAGGATTGAGGCGGACCACGCAAGGCATCGAGCGCAGCTCAGCCCTTCGCCTGCGCCTTGACCTGATCGAGCAATTCCTGGGCCTTCGAACCCTGAAGCTTCTGGATGTCGTCCTGGTATTTCAACAGCACCCCGAGCGTGTCCGAGACGAGATGCGGATCGAGCGCAACGGCATCCAGCTCGACCAGCGCCGAGGCCCAGTCAAGGCTCTCGGCGACGCCGGGTGACTTGAACAGGTCCTCCTTGCGGATGGCCTGAACGAAGGCGACGATGTCCTTGGACAATTTTGCGGGCGCCTGCGGCACCTTCGCTCGCAGAATCGCAAGCTCACGCGCCGCATCGGGATAATCCACCCAATGATACAGGCAGCGCCGCTTGAGCGCGTCGTGGATCTCACGGGTGCGGTTCGAGGTGATGATCACGATCGGCGGATGCGCAGCGCGCACAGTGCCGTATTCCGGGATCGTGACCTGGAAATCGGAGAGGATTTCGAGCAGGAACGCCTCGAAGGCCTCGTCCGTGCGATCCAGCTCGTCGATCAGCAGGACCGGTGGACCCGCCGTATCGGGCTCCAGCGCCTGCAAGAGCGCGCGCTTGATCAGATGCCGCTCGGAGAAGATGTCCCCCTCCAGCCGCTCGCGATCGGCCTCACCGGTCGCCTCGGCAAGGCGGATCTCCATCATCTGGCCGGCATAGTTCCACTCGTAGACCGCAGAGGAAACATCGAGCCCCTCATAGCATTGCAGCCGGATCAGCGAACGCCCCAGCGCCTGCGAGAGCACCTTGGCGATCTCGGTCTTGCCGACACCGGCCTCGCCCTCGAGAAAGAGCGGACGGTTGAGGCGCAGGGCAAGAAACAGCACCGTGGCGAGCGGGCGATCGGAAACGTAGCCTGCATCTTGCAGGAGTTTCCGGGTATCGTCGATGCTGGCGGGAATATCGGGCAAGCGCTTCATTCCATCTGCATGAGACAACGCCCCGGACCGGGGACGCCCGATCCGGGATTCAGATCATTCGACGCGCTCAGCGCCCGGTCGCAGCCGCGACCGCACGGCGCGCCATCACGCCGACGAGATGCGCGCGATACTCCGCATCGGCATGAATATCCGTATTCATGTCGCTGGCAGATGCGCTCATCCCGTCGAGGGATTTGGGCGCAAAGCGCTTGGCCAGCGCTTCCTCGGCCTCGCTCCAGCGGAACACGCCGTCTGAGCCTGCGCCGGTCACGGCGACGCGGATATCCGAGCCGCGCTTGGAGACGAAGACGCCGGCCAGCGCATAGCGCGAGGCGGGGTTGCGGAACTTGGCATAAGCCGCCTTTGCCGGGACGGGGAAGGAGACCTTGGTGATGATCTCGCCTTCGTCCAGCGCAGTGTCAAACATGCCGGTGAAGAACTCCTCCGCCGGAATCTTGCGCTTGTTGGTGATGATTGTCGCGCCGAGCCCGATACAGGCGGCGGGATAATCGGCAGCCGGGTCGTTATTGGCGATCGAGCCGCCGATCGTGCCGCGATGGCGCACGGCGGGATCGCCGATCCCTTCCGCGAGTTTCGCGAGGCCGGGGATCGCCTCGGCGACGACATCCGAGGTCGCGACCTCCGCATGGGTCGACATGGCGCCGATGACCACGGCGCGGCCCTTCTTCTCGATGCCGCGCAACTCGCCCATCGCGCCGAGATCGACGAGCGCGGAGGGTGCCGCGAGGCGCTGTTTCATGGTGGGCAGGAGCGTGTGACCGCCGGCGACGATCTTGGCATCCTCGTTCTTCTGCAGGAGCGCCGCCGCCTGGCGGACATTGCTCGGGCGATGATATTCGAAAGCGTGCATCGGTTCAGTTCTCCGAAATCCTGATGAAGCGCGCGGGCAGCTGATCGCCCGCGCGGAAGCTATCGTTCGAACGGCTCACTCCGCCGCCATCGGCGCCTTGGCCTTGTGAATGGCGTGCCAGACCGCGCGCGGCGTCGCCGGCATGGGCACATCCTCATGGCCGACAGCATTGGTGATAGCGTTGATCACGGCCGGCGGCGCGGCGATCGCACCCGCTTCGCCGCAGCCCTTGATGCCGAGCGGATTGGAGGGACACGGGGTCACCGTCATGCCGACATCGAAGGAAGGCAGATCATCGGCGCGGGGCATGGCGTAATCCATGTAGCTCGCCGTGACGAGCTGGCCGGATTCGTCATAGACCGCGTTCTCCAGAAGTGCCTGGCCGACGCCCTGGGCGATGCCGCCATGGACCTGGCCCTCGACGATCATCGGATTGATCACCACTCCGAAATCATCCACCGCCGTGAAGCGCTCGATCGTGGTCACGCCGGTATCGGGATCGATCTCGACCTCGCAGATATGCACGCCTGCGGGAAATGTGAAGTTCGTCGGATCGTAGAAGGCGCCCTCCTTCAGGCCGGGTTCGAGATCCTGGCCGGAGAACTTGTGGGCGATATAGGCCTGCAGCGCGATCTCGCCGAACGCCATCGACTTGTCGGTGCCGGCGACGGAGAATTTGCCATCGGCAAATTCGATATCCTTGTCCGAGGCTTCCATCGCATAGGCCGCG
>NZ_DATGCW010000355.1:0-4900 GCF_035311605.1 Saliniramus sp. | reverse complement strand
TCAGCGTCTTGTCGTTGCCCGCGGGAATGACTCGCTGGTAATCTGGGAAGGTCCCGTCAATCAGCTTGGAGGTGAGCAGCACGCCGCCGAAATTCAGGCGGATCTTGGCCGCGGAGAGCTCCACCTGGATGGCGTCGCCGGAATCCTCGAGCAGCTTGAGGATTTCCGACACGGCCTTGCGCGGTACGATCACGCCGGGCATGCCGGTCGTGCCTTCCGGCGCCGGCACCTCGACACGGGCGAGGCGATGCCCGTCCGTCGCCACCGCGCGCAGGACGGGGCCCTCGTCGCCATCGATGGCATGGAGATAGATGCCGTTGAGATAGTAGCGCGTCTCCTCCGTCGAGATGGCGAATTGCGTCTTCTCGATCAGGCGCTTGAAATCGCCTGGCGGCACGGCAAAGGCATGGCCCATCTCGCCGGCGGCGATATCGGGGAAATCCGTTTCCGGCAGGGCCTGCAACGTGAAGCGCGAACGCGACGAGCGCAGCACCATCTGGGTGGAATCACCGCTTACCTCCAGGGAAATCTGCGCCCCGTCGGGCAGCTTGCGCACGATGTCGTAGATGACATGCGCGGGCACCGTGGTGGCGCCGGGCTGCGTGATCTCGGCGACGATGGTCTCCGTCACCTCCATGTCGAGATCGGTGGCCTTGAGCCGCAGACCGCCGTCATCGGCACGCAGCAGCACGTTCGACAGGATCGGAATGGTGTTGCGCCGCTCGACGACGCGGTGCACGTGGCCCAGCGCCTTCAACAATGCGGCGCGCTCGACTGTCACTTTCATGGCCGACCCGTAAGGCTGGAAATCAAGGAACGCTCATCGACGCAGCGAGCCGCATCGCGACGCGCTTCGCCATGCGGCGGGGCGGCAGATTGGCCAAGCTGACAGGGAAACGCAAGGAGTTTCGTGTTTCCTCACCGCCGATTTCGCGATTGCGAACAGGTTTTTCAATCCTGCAGCATGCGCTTGAGCAACTCGACCTCTTCGCTCATTGCCGCATCCTCACCCAGCGCCTTCTCGATCTTGCGCACGGCATGCAGCACGGTGGTGTGATCGCGCCCGCCGAAGCGACGCCCGATCTCCGGCAGCGAGCGCAGGGTCAGTGCCTTGGAGAGATACATCGCGATCTGACGCGGGCGCACCACGGCGGCTGTGCGCCGCTCCGAGAGGATATCGGAGCGCGAGACATTGTAGCGCGAGGCAACCAGTTTCTGAATATCCTCGATCTTGACGCGCTTGGGCTCACGGTTGCGCACAAGGTCACGGATCGCATTCTCCGCCGTGTCGAGGGTCACGGCAGCGCCGGTCAGCGTGGCATGAGCGAGAAGCCGGTTCACAGCGCCTTCAAGATCGCGCCCATTGGTGGTCACGTGCCGTGCCACATAGGCAATCACGTCATCGCTGACATCGAAGCCGGGATGCTCGGCGTGCACGGCGGCAATACGCGTCGTGAGGATCTTGATGCGCAGCTCCTCATCGAGCGAGCCGACCTCGACCACGAGGCCGCCCGCGAGGCGCGAACGCGCCCGCTCGTCGAGGCTTTCGAGATCGGAGGGTGGCCGGTCGGCGGCAATCACGACCTGACGCCCGGCATCGATCAGCGCATTGAGCGTGTGGCCGAATTCCTGCTGGATGGTACGGCCCTGGATGAACTGCACGTCATCGAGGATCAGGAGGTCAATGCCCCGCAGCTTCTCCTTGAATGCATGCGATGTCTGGGCCTTCAGCGAGGCAACGAAGCCATACATGAATCGATCGGCGGTAAGATAGATCACCCTTTTGCCCAGACCCCGCGCTTCGTGCCCGATCGCATGCAGGAGATGCGTCTTGCCCAGACCAACGCCCGCATGGACGAAGAGCGGATTATAGAGCGCCGAACCCTCATGCCGGGCGACGCGGTCGCCGGCGGCATGGGCGAGTGCATTGGAGCGTCCGATGGCGAAATTCTCGAAGGTCAGACGCTGGTCGAGCGGCGCGCCGGCAATATCGACCGCAGAATCCGTCTCGCCGCCATGCGTTTGAGAAGCGCCGCGCGCCGCGCTCGCGGCGTGCCCGCCGGACCGGGCGTCATCACCGTCGAGAAAGCCGACCCGGCCCGGTGCTGCGGGCGCCCGCGCATCCCGGCCCTCGGTGAGCGGCATGCGCGCCGTATCGGCATTGCCGGAGGCGCGCTGCGTCGCGGCGGGAGATTGTGCTTCAGAATGCGCGCGCCGCTGGTTGGCCGGCTCGCGCATCATCGCCCCGCGCACGCTCAGCGCGAGACGCTCGATACGCGAATCCTCAGCGCGGTAGATCGCGAGTACGCGATCGTGATAATGCGCCTCGATCCAGCTCTTGAGGAAGCGCGTCGGCACGCTGAGACGGGCGCAGCCAGCCTCGCAGGCGGTGAGTTCGAGGCGCGCAAACCAGCTGGTATAGACATCCTCCCCGAGCTCGGCGCGCAGGCGGCGCTTGACGCGCGCCCAGACTTCGCCGGCATCACTGCCCGACGTCCCGGTATCCTGACCCTGCATATCGCCGTTCACGCCCTGATTTGCTTCGAGCGGCGCCTTCGTGCCGCAAAGGCCGTTACCGGGATCGCCGCCGGGGCGCGCCACCGGCTGCGCTCCGCTCCCCTGTCTCGTCGTCTTCAAAGCGGAGGCCGCGCCCCGATTTCGATCCTCTCCGCTCATGAGCATGTCTTTCGTGCCTCCTCACACCGACGAAAAAAACGAGCGCCGCCCCGCCGCAAACGGTGCGCAAGCGTCGGAAGATTTCTTTTTCTGCCACGGGCCGGTTTGCAACAGGCCACGCAGCCCGAACCTCGTGACGACATGGTCACAGGGTTGACGCGATACTCAACTTGGCAGGGGATACGCGGGAAAGCGCGTTGCAATCAGCCTCTATTCATGAGCATCGCTGTCGAAGACTGTGCCTTTAAAAGGTTTTCGCCATCGCACAACAATGCAGCCCCCCATGAATAAAAGTTGATAGTGCTTGTTTTTTTCTGATTACTCACCGCGTCACCGGCGAAGTCCCAGAACTTTACACAGCCCCTCGGGGGGGTGCAACAAAATGATTCGAAAATTTCGGACATCCGATTCGCCCGGCGCAGCGCTGCCTGCATATGCCACAATAAGCCTCTGTCACCCTTACCGTTTTGTGTACAAATCGTGTCGCGAGCGTCAGATACCCGCCTCTCAGCCGGCTTAGCGATTCGCGCCACAAACGCAGCAATCCGATGCCGGTCACGATGCTTACCACCTAAACACTTCAATTATAACGATAATTTTTGCGCGTCTGCCGGTATCGACCCGAATGATCGCGGCTTTTGTGTTTGCCCGAGAGTCAAGTGGAACGAAACCGGAAATATGACCGGACAAGTCGGCTTTGCGACATTTCGTTGCCGCAAGATCCGCAACGCCCGGCCCCGATCATACCGATTTCAAGCGCCTCATCCGGCGCGAAAGCTGTTCGCAAACGCAAAACGCCCGGCCAGGGGCCGGGCAATTTCAGATCGTATTCATCAAGAAAAGTCAAGTATTCACAACGGACGCCTGACACGCCCGCGCACGACCGCCCTCAACTCGCCGGAGCAACCACCGCCTTGACGCGATGGGCCAGGCGCGAAACCTTGCGCGAGGCAGCATTCTTGTGAACGATGCCCTTCTGCGCCGCGCGCACGATGACCGGCTCGGCAGCCTTCAGCGCAGCCTGGGCGGCACCGGCATCGCCGGAGGCAATCGCCTCTTCGACCTTGCGAATGAAGGTACGCATACGCGAACGGCGCGCCTTGTTGACTGCCGTGCGCTTGACGATCTTGCGCGTCATCTTCTTGGCCGAAGTGGTATTGGCCATGTCTGTCGACCCCGTTTGTTCAAAGCCCTACCCCTGCAGGTGCCCATATGGGCCTGCGGAGGGTCGGCGAATTTCTGGCTAACCCGTCGGCGTGCGCGCCTTGCGCAACACGTCCCGTGAGCCCGGGCTTATATCGTTTGCACCATCGCGCGTCAACGCGTTTCCCGCAAAAACAGCGCACGCGCGACGCATCCCTCAATCGACCCCGATCAGCGCCGCGAAACGGGTGAGATCGACATTGCCGCCGGAGAGAATCACACCGACGCGTTTACCGGTGATTTCATCACCTGCGGCGAAGGCGGCCGCCGCCGCGAGGCAGCCCGTCGGCTCCACGATCAGCTTCATGCGCTGGGCGAAGAACCGCATCGCCGCGACCAGCGCCTCGTCGCTGACGGTGACGATGTCATGCACCCGCTCGCGAATGATGGGGAAGGTGCGCGCCCCGAGATAAGGCGTCATCGCGCCATCGGCGATAGTGCGTGGCACCGGGATCGTCACGACCTCACCCTTGCGCAGACTCTGCTGGCCGTCATTGCCGGCTTCCGGCTCGACGCCGATCACCGCGCAATCCGGTGCCAGTCGGCCCGCCGCAAGCAGGCCGCCCGCGAGCAGGCCGCCACCGCCCAGACAGACATAAAGACGATCGAGCGGGCCGACCTCGTCCAAGAGCTCCAGCGTGGCGGTACCCTGCCCGGCCAGAACGTCGTCATGATCATAGGGCGGGATCAGGGTGAGACCGCGCTCGCGTGCGAGCGTCTCGCCGATCGCCTCGCGCGATTCGCTGAAGCGGTCGTAGCTCACCACCTCGCCGCCATAGCCGCGCGTCGCCGCAACCTTGATGGCAGGGGCGTCATGCGGCATCACCACCGTCACCGGAACGCCGAGCAGCCCGCCGGCGCAGGCGATGGCCTGGGCGTGGTTGCCCGAGGAATAGGTCACCACGCCGCCCTTGCGCTGCGCCGCGTCGAGCGCCGCGATGGCGTTATAGGCGCCGCGAAACTTGAAGGCGCCGGTACGCTGCAGATTCTCGGCCTTGAAATAGAACGAAGCCCCCGCCAG
>NZ_DATGCW010000354.1:0-13849 GCF_035311605.1 Saliniramus sp. | reverse complement strand
ATCGGCGCGCTCGGCCACGAAAGCTGCGCCGTAGCGGATCTCGCGCGGGGCCTTCTTCGCCTTGCGCGGAAAGCTCTCCTGCAAGCCCTCCCGGCGCGCGACACAGGCCGCCATCCAGGGGCAGAGCGCGCAGGCGGGACGCTTGGGCGTGCAGATCGTGGCGCCGAGATCCATCATCGCCTGGGCAAAATCACCGGATCGCGCCTGCGGCACCAGGGCCTGCGTCACTTCGCGGATACGCGGCTTCGCCGCCGGCAACGGCTCCTCCAGCGCGATCAGCCGGCTCACGACGCGCTCGACATTGCCGTCGACGGCCACGGCGGGAATGTCGAAGGCGATGGCCGCGATCGCTGCCGCCGTATAGATCCCGATCCCCGGAAGCGCGCGCAAGGACGTCTCGTCGGCGGGAAAGCGTCCGCCATGATCGCGCGCGACGACCTGCGCGCAAGCATGCAGATTGCGCGCCCGCGAATAATAACCGAGCCCGGCCCAGGCCTGCATCACCGCATCCTGCGGCGCGTTCGCGAGGCTCTCCACATCCGGAAACCGGGTGAGAAAGCGCTCGAAATACGGTTTGACCGCCTGCACCGTAGTCTGTTGCAGCATGATCTCGGAAAGCCACACACGATAGGGATCAGCCCGCTCCCCCGGCATGGCGCGCCAGGGCAGCCTGCGGCGATGGCGGTCATACCAGACGAGCAGATCCGCCGGATCGGCGGCCTGCATCGTTTTGCGCTCGGGATCGGGAGAAGCTGTCGGGGTCACATCATGATTCGCGGTTGGATCGCAGGGTTCATCCTTACCAGCCCGCGATCCGGCCTGCCACAGGGCAGAGGGGCGGAGGGGCGGATGAACCACAACCGCTCTGGTTGCCGGGTAATTGAAACACTATTTCCGATAAAACAGAAATATACACTCACTTTAAATTTATACGCTGTTGGAGTATGCATTTGAAGGTAGACCAAATCGATTATGTCCTGCTTGATGACGGGTCGGAGCGTGAGGTTGCGACCATCAGGATCACCGTTCCGGGCGCGACGATCATGATCATGGGCGAGGTCGAAGACGTGGATGGCGGGCTCTTGGTGGAGCGTGCGCATATCTCGATCTCGCCGCCGGATGCGGGCGTACTGACGCGGGGCAGCAAGCGCATGATGGCGAAAAGGATTCCGGAGGATACGGGTTATGTCGAAATCGTCATTCGCGCAGCGTCTCGCACGACAGGGGCGCGTCCGGGCCATACCCCGCGTGAATTCAGGTTCCCGGGAAGAGATCGTCCTGAAACCTGATCACGCCGCGCCCGACGTGATCGCCGCGACACTGGCCATGGTCGCGCGCGGCACCACGATGCTCAAGGCCAAGCGCGCGACCGAGCGGGCCTTGTGCGACGGTACTGCGGTCATCACGCTTTCGCAGGTGGAAGATGCAATGGCACTGTCCGATGAACTCCGGTCCGCCGGAATCAGCGTCACCTTCCGCAGCGCCGCCGACCGGGATCTGAAGGCGCACTTCTCTGCACGGCTGAAGGCTCTGCGCGCACGCCTCGGCATGTCGCAGGAAGAATTCGCGCGGACCTACAATCTCGAAACGAAGACCATTCAGGGCTGGGAGATCGGCAAGGTCCCAGACCGCGGCAACCGGCACCTGATCCGCATGATCGAAAAGGAGCCGGTCACGATCAGGCGCCTCGTCAACGAGGCCTGATCGACCCCAAACACGCCCCGTCACAGCCCATCGAACAAGGCGCTCGAAATGTAGCGCTCGGCGAAGGAGCAGGCGAAAGTGACAATGCGCTTGCCGCGATTTTCCCGGCGCGCCCCCACTTCCAGCGCCGCCGCGAGATTGGCGCCGGTGGAGATGCCGCCGGGAATGCCTTCATTGCGCGCGAGCGCCCGGGAAAAATCGAAGGCGGTCTGGTTGCCCACGGTGATCACCTCGTCGATCACGTCGCGGTCGAGAATCTCGGGCACGAAGCCGGCGCCGATCCCCTGTATCTTGTGCGGGCCGGGCTGGCCGCCCGAGAGCACCGGCGAATCCTCGGGCTCGACGGCGATCACCTGCAGATCGGGATTGCGCGCCTTCAGCACGCTTGCGACGCCGGTAATCGTGCCGCCGGTACCGATCGCCGAGACAATGATATCGACCCTGCCACCGGTATCAGCCCAGATTTCCTCCGCCGTGGTCTCACGATGGATCTGCGGATTGGCAGGGTTGGCGAATTGCTGCGGGATCACCGCGCCGGGAATGGTATCGCACAATTCCCGGGCACGGTTCAACGCACCGCGCATGCCGAGCGGCCCGGGCGTGAGTTCAAGCTCGGCACCAAGAAAACTGAGCATCTTGCGCCGTTCCATCGACATCGTCTCGGGCATGACGAGGATGAGACGATAGCCGCGCGCCGCCGCCACGAAGGCGAGCGCGATGCCGGTATTGCCCGATGTCGGCTCGATCAGCACCCCGCCGGGGCGCACCAGCCCCTGCGCCTCAAGGGAATCGATCATGGCGACGCCGATACGGTCCTTGACGCTCGCGATCGGATTGAAGAATTCGAGCTTGAGAAGAAGCTCGGCATCAACCCCATGCGCCTGCGGCATGCGCGCGAGCCGCACCAATGGCGTGTCTGCAATCGTCTGCGTGATCGAATCGTAGATACGGCCCCGGCCGAAACCGTGTGACCTTGTCTCGTCGCTCATGACGCCTCCGGAATGTCAGGGGGAATGATTCAGATCGCGAAATCGAGTGCCGGGGGAGGCCCGCCGAACACGGCTTTCTGCTCGGCCTGCTGACAGAGATCCTCGATCGTATAGGCATCGAGCGCGCCGAGGAAGCTCTCACCCGCCTCCTTCACCGCAGGGCCGACCACGTCATCGACGAGTTTGGATTCGGGAAGCGGCGGCAATCCGTCCTCGCCGGTCGCGGTCATCGCCGCGCGCACCACGTCGCCGGCGGTGATCTTGCGGCGCTCGCGGGCGAGTTCGTAGCCGCCGCGCGGACCGCGCACGCCCTTGAGAATGCCTTGCCGCACCAGTGCCTGCAGCACGGTTTCGAGATGACGAGGGGGGAGATTGTGGCGCTGGGCCAGAAGCTTGGCCGCAACAGGCGTCGGTCGGGCATGCAGGGCCACATCCACCACCGCCGCGATCGCGAGCAGGGAACGCCGTGACAGAAGAATCATATCGATCGAACCTCACATTACGGGCGCGCCCGCGCGACGCGTATCACAAACCAGTTGACCCGAAGCCCCCTGCCCCGCGCGTCGTCGAGTCAATCTCCGAAACCACGCAAAGCTGCGCCTGCCGCACCGGTGCGAGCACCATCTGCGCGATGCGCATGCCCCGCGTGACCAAGAAGGGGGCATCTCCGTGATTGATCAGAACCACGCCGATTTCCCCCCGGTAATCGCAATCGATCGTTCCGGGTGTGTTGAGAACAGTGACACCGTGCCGTAGCGCGAGCCCCGAACGCGGCCTCACCTGGGCTTCGTAACCCTCCGGTATTTGCAACTTCAATCCCGTGGGCACAAGGGTTCTTTCGGATTTTTCCATTTTTATCGGGGAATTTTCGGCAATCGCGGCGCGCAGGTCGAATCCGGCGGCGCCCGCCGTCTCGTAGGCGGGCAGTGGCAGCCCCTCGGCATGGGGCAATGCCTCGACGAGAAGCCGGATGCTCATGCCGGCGACCCCGCATTGAGGCTGAATTCGCCTGCAGCATCAAGCCGCGTGACACATTCCGCGATCAGCCTTTCCGCTACCATGTCCTTGTCCATTTCAGGCCACGAGGTCACCGCGTCACCGGCATCGATCAGATGCACCGCATTGCGCGCGCCACCCATCACACCGCCCGCGACACCGCTACCGGCAGAGACGTCGTTGGCGACGATCAGATCGCAGCCCTTGCGGGCGCGCTTTGCCCGCGCGAGCGCGATCACGTCATGCGTTTCGGCTGCGAAACCAACGACCAGCCCCGGGCGACCCGCGCGCATCGCCGCGACCATGGCGAGGATGTCGGGATTTTCCACCAGCGCGAGCGTCGGTGGCCCGACACCATCCTTCTTGATCTTGCGTGCAGCATCACGATCGGTGCGCCAATCGGCCACGGCGGCGGCGAAGATTGCGATATCGGCGGGCAGCGCGGCCTCGACCGCCGCCTGCATCTGCCGCGCGGTTTCCACCGGAACCAGATCGACATCCGGCGGGGCGGGGATCCCAACCGGGCCGGAAACCAGCGTCACCCGCGCCCCGGCGCGCGCCGCCGCCGCCGCGATGGCGTGACCCTGACGCCCGGAGGAGCGGTTGGCGATATAGCGCACCGGATCGATCGGCTCGTGCGTCGGCCCGGAGGTGACAAGCACGTGGCGACCGGCGAGCGCGCCCTCGCGCGGCGCCTCCACCACATCGAACAGTGCCTGTGTCGCCGCCACGATCGCCATCGGCTCCGCCATGCGCCCGGCCCCGGTTTCCGGCTCGGCCATCGGCCCGGAACCGGGGCCAACGGTACGCACGCCGTCACCCGTAAGAGTAGCGAGATTGCGCTGTGTGGCGGGATGCGACCACATGGCCGGGTTCATGGCCGGGGCGATCAGGACGGGCAGGCGCGTGGCGAGCAGCACCGTTGTGGCGAGGTCATCGGCATGGCCCTGCGCCATGCGGGCCATCAGATTGGCCGTGGCCGGTGCCACCACCACACAATCGGCGTCGCGCGCGAGGCGGATATGGCCGATCGCCGCTTCATCGGCGCGGTCGAACAGATCCGTATAGGTCTTCTCGCCGGAAAGAGCCGCAGCGGCGAGCGGCGTGACGAATTCCTGGGCGCCCGCGGTCATCACGCAGCGCACCTGCGAACCCGCATCGCGCAGGCGCCGGATCAGATCGAGGGATTTGTATGCCGCGATCCCGCCACCGATGATCAATAGGACCCGCCTGCCCTGCAATTCGCCCGTCATTGCTCGATCTCTCGGCTCCAACCTACCCGAACCTTCTCATAACACGACGCTGCACCGCCACGAAAATCGTCACGCCACGGCGATCAGCGCCGCTGCGACGCGCCGGTTCTCGGCCAGCAGGATGTTGAAGGTGCGCGCGGCAGCCCCCGTCTGCATCACGTCGAGGCGCATGCCGGGATCGCGCAGGCGCCAAAGCAGCGGCTCGGGCAGGGGCACGATGTTGCGCCCGGTGCCGATCAGCAGGATCTCGATATCCTCCGCCTCGGCGAGGACCGGCCTGAAGGCCTCCTCGTCGAGAGCGGATGCACCCGCGACATCCCATTTCGAGATGCCCGACGGCAGCGCCAGAATGGAGCCCTTGTGCGACATCTCGGCAAAGCGAAAGCCGCCATTGCCATAGGCGTCGATCGGATGGCGCCCGGGCACGAAGCCGTCATAGAGCGGCCCCGCCATCACCTCACTCCGCCGGCTGCGCAGCATCGGGCTCGCTTCGCGCTGCCGATCCGACCCCGCTCGAAGCGCGCACGCCGAGATAGATCAGGATCGGCGCGGCGACGAAGATCGAGGAATAGGTGCCGATCACCAGACCGAAGATCATCGCATAGGCGAAGCCCTTGATGATCTCGCCGCCGAGAACGGCCAGCGCCATCAGCGCGAGGAAGGTCGTCAGGCTCGTCAGGATGGTGCGCGACAGGGTGGCATTCACCGCGATATCCAGCACTTCGTAGACGGAGACCTTCTTGTATTTGCGCATGGTCTCGCGGATGCGGTCATAGACGACCACGGTGTCGTTGAGCGAATAACCCAGGATGGTCAGCAGGGCGGCGATCGAGGTCATGTTGAACTCGATCTGCGTGATCGCGAAGAAGCCGATCGCCAAGACCAGATCGTGCAGGGTCGCGATCACCGCGCCGATGGCGAAATGCCATTCGAACCGGAACCAGAGATAGACCAGCACGCCGAAGATCGCCATCACCACGCCGAGCGTGCCTGATTGCACCAGCTCCGCCGAGACGCGTGGGCCCACCACCTCGACACGCCGGATATCGTAATCGGTCTCGAACATCGATCGCAGGGTGGACACCACCTCCTGCTGCACCTCCTCGCCGCCCTCCTGCAATTGCACGCGCAGGGCGACGTCACGCGGGGTGCCGAATTCCTGCACCTCGACATTGCCGAAGCCCAGCTGATTCGCATCGACACGGATCTGCGCGATATCGGCATTGCCCTCGCGGGCCTGCATTTCCATCACCGTACCGCCACGGAAATCGATGCCGGTATTCATGCCGAAATGCAGGAATGCCGCGACCGCGAGCACCGAGAGCAGCGCCGAGAGCGGAAAAGTCCAGCGCCGGTACCACATGAAACGGTAACGGGTCTCGACGGGGACGAGGCGGACGAGCCACATGATCGGCGCTCCTCAATTCATCGCCAGCTGCTTGGGACGCATGACCCTGAACCAGGTCGCAATCATCAAGCGCGTGAGCGTGAAGGCGGTGAAAACGGTGGTGACGATGCCCAGAGACAGGGTCACGGCGAAGCCGCGAACCGGGCCGGTGCCGAGGAAGAACAGAATTCCGGCGGCGATCAGTGTCGTGATATTGGCATCGAGGATGGTGCCCAGCGCCCGGGAGAAGCCCGTATCAAGCGCCTGGACGGCAGATCGTCCGATGCGCTCCTCCTCGCGAACGCGCTCGTAGATCAGCACGTTCGAATCCACAGCCATGCCCAGCGTGAGCACGATACCGGCGATGCCGGGCAGGGTCAGCGTCGCACCGAGCGCCGAGAGCAGGCCGAACAGCATGGTCATGTTCACCGCGAGCGCCACCGTGGCCATAACGCCGAAGAAACCGTAGGCCGCAATCATGAAGACGACGACGAGTACCGCGCCGACGATCGCGGCCATGGTGCCGGCATAGATCGAATCCGCCCCGAGACCGGGGCCGACCGTGCGCTCTTCCACGATGGTCAGCGTCGCCGGCAGCGCGCCCGAACGCAGCAACACCGCAAGGTCATTGACCTCCTGAACCGTGAAATCGCCGGAGATCTGACCGGATCCGCCGGTGATCGGCGACTGCACGCGCGGTGCCGAGATCACGGCCTCGTCGAGGACGATGGCAAGCTGGCGCCCCACATTGCGCGTCGTCGCCTCGCCGAAGCGCTGGGCACCCGAGACGTTGAAGCGGAAGGTGACGATCGGCTGGTTGGACTGCTGGTCGAAGGAGGGCTGGGCATCAATCAGATCCTCGCCACCGACGATGACCCTGCGTTCGACATCGACAGGCTCGTCGCCGGCCTCTCTCAACGGCATTCGTACCGTGTCGGTATCGCCGGGATTGGCGAGGAAGCGGAATTCCAGCTGGGCGGTTTCGCCCAGCAGCGCCTTGAGCCGCTCGGGATCCTGCAGGCCCGGCACCTGCACGAGGATCCGGTCGGCGCCCTGGCGCTGGATGTTGGGCTCGGTGGTGCCGAGCGCGTCGATGCGCCGGCGCAGCACCTCGATCGATTGGGCGAGAGCGCGGTTGATCCGCTCGGCCAGGGCCGCTTCGGTCAGGGTGAGGCGAATCAGTCCGTCATCCTGTTCCTCGATGGTCAGCGTCGAGGACCCGGGCTGTCCGAAGGCCGCATCGGCAAGCGGTTCGGAGAGGTCGCGCAGACGCGGCAGCATCCGTTCACGGGCAGCCTCGTCGGGTATCCGCAGCTCCACCGTGCGGTTGCTGATCCGGATACCGCCCTCGAGCGGGGTGCGGGTCTCACGCAGGAGATTGCGCACCTGGTCGCGGATCTGCGTCGCTTCATTGCGCACGAGTTCGGCGGTATCCACCTGCAGCAGCACATGTGAGCCGCCCTGCAGATCAAGCCCCAGCACCACGGCCTGATCCGGGACGAGGAATCCCGGGATCCATCCGGGCGCCGCCTGGCTCACGGCCTCGCGCTGTTCGCTCGAAAGCAGGTTGGGAACGGCGAGATACATGCCGAAGAACAGCGCCAGCAGGATGGCGACAGTCTTGGTGGCAGAGATGCGCAACATGCTCGTGCGACTCCCGGGAATCGAATGTCGGTGTCGACAACGCGGCGGCTTCCCGAAGACGCGCCGCGCCCTTGTGGCGAAGGAGATGCCGGCGATCCGGCCTCAGCTCTTCGCTGCGTCCTTCGCCGGCTCGCCCTTGGCGCGCACATCGGCGACCATGCCGCGAATCACGCGCACCCGCACGCCTTCCGCGATCTCGACCTCGATCTCGTTGTCGTCGACGACTTTCGAGATCTTGCCGGTAATGCCGCCATTGGTGATGACCGTATCACCGCGCCGCAGGTTCTTCACGAGCTCCTGATGCGCCTTCACCCGCTTCTGCTGCGGGCGGATGATGAGGAACCACATGATGACGAAAATGAGGATGAACGGCAGAAGCTGCAGAAAGATGTCTGCGCCGCCGCCCCCGGCGGCCTGTGCATAAGCGGGCGTGATGATCACTGGTGACTCCTGATGCCTGTGCGCCGGATGCGGCGACCCTGCGGGCCGTGCCTCCGCCGTTTCGTTCCAAAGCGGCGCAACTTATAGCGATGCAGGCGCCGAAAGCAAACCGTGATCGGCGTGTTGCCTGATAGACCGCGCCCTGCCTTCGCGATATGGAGGTCTCGTCGCCCGTTTGCAACGATCCGATTCCGCGAAGGCCCGTCATGTTCCGATCCGATTCCGATGCGACCGCCGCGCTGCTCGCACGTATCGCCGATGCCCTGGAGCGCCTCGCTCCGCCCGGGACTGCTGCGGTGGATACCGAGGGCGCCGATGCCTTCGTCTGGCACGCCGCGCCACCGCGTCTGGCGTCGGTACCACGGGTCAATCGCGTCGAGATGGCGCTCCTGCGCGGGATCGACCGGGTGCGCGATCAGCTTCACGAGAATACCTGGCGCTTCGCCAAGGGGCTTCCCGCCAACAACGCGCTCCTGTGGGGGGCGCGCGGCATGGGCAAGTCCTCACTGGTCAAGGCCGTGCATGCCCAGGTGAACTGCAGCCGCGAGATCGGCATGGAGCCGCTCAAGCTGATCGAGATCCACCGGGAGGATATCGAGAGCCTGCCGGCGCTGATGGCGATCCTGCGCGCGGACCGGCATCGCTTCGTGATCTTCTGCGACGATCTGTCATTCGATTCCGACGACACCTCCTACAAGTCGCTCAAGGCGGTCCTCGAAGGCGGCATCGAAGGACGGCCCGACAACGTGCTCTTCTACGCCACTTCGAACCGCCGCCATCTGATGCCGCGCGACATGGTCGACAATGAACGCGCCACAGCCATCAACCCCGGCGAGGCCGTGGAGGAGAAGGTCTCGCTCTCCGACCGGTTCGGCCTCTGGCTCGGCTTCCACAAATGCTCGCAGGACGAATATCTCGACATGGTCTTCGGCTATGCGGCGCATCTGGACCTCGCCTGCGACGCGGACACCCTGCGCCGCGAAGCCCTCGAATGGGCCACGACGCGCGGCGCCCGCTCCGGCCGCACCGCCTGGCAGTTCATCCAGGACCTCGCTGGACGCCTCGGCAAGCGTATCGACGGGGGCGGCTGAGGCGGCTGATCCGTACGCCCGAGGCCAAGGGTTCGGATTTCCCCGTCACGCCCACTGTTTTTAACGGTAGCGATCTGTATGATCGCCACCAAAGCGAACGGATAACGGAGGCAGATATGACGGTTTCGGCTCGATATACTGATGATCGCGTAGGATCGGCAAAGGCCGCACGCGCATTCGGTCTCGGCTTGCTCGGCACTGTGGCGCTATGGAGTGTCCCCGCTGCCGCGAACGACGTCGTCGTGGCGGATCTGGCATATTCCGGGGCGATGGGAACCTATGCGATCCCGCGCATGGAACTGACCGATTCGAGTCTTACGGCGTCCGAGATCGAGACCGCTTTCGCGCAGAACGATGCGCGCGTGTTGTTCGAGACGCTGTCAACGCTCTCGGCGACCGAGGTCGTGATCCCGCGCATGACCCTCAGCCAGGATGTCGCGGATGTCACCCAGGAGGCCGTCTACGAGGATATCCGCATCGCGGATATGCGCGAGGGCCGCATTGCCGGCTTCACGGCTGCCGGCGGTGAATTTTCCGCCCAAGACGGGGATCAGAACGTCAGCGGTCGCTTCGGTGCGGTCGAAGCGCGGATGATCGATCTTCCGGCGATCCTGCGCTACTACACCGAAGCTGCAGGCGACGGGGACAACCCGTTCCGCACGGCCTATGAATCGTTTTCGATCAGCGACCTCGTGATGCATGACGGCGAGGATGTGCGGTTCACGATCGACGGGATCTCCGGTCGTGCCGTGGCCATGCGTCTGCTGCAGGAGCCGCTCACCGAGACCATCGCGGCCATCACAGCGATGGAGGATACCGACGATCCGACGCCGGAAGAAGCCACGCGCATGCTAAACTTCATGGCGGATCTGATGGATTCGTTCCGCTTCGAAGAGATGGGCGTGACCGGCATCAGTATCATCGACGAGAGTGACGAGGATCCGGTCGACATGTCCATCGCGCGCATCGGATTCCTCGGCAGCCCCGATGGCGGTTTCGCCAGCTTCACCCTGGAAGACATGCGTGTCGCGGCAGAAGGCGCGGAGATCACCATCGCATCGATCGGCTCCGAAGGATTTTCCTTCGCGCCGATGACGGAGGGTTTGCGCCGGCTTGCGGAAGACCCTGATGCCGATCTCTCCCCGGACGAAATTCAGCGCATGATGCCGGTGATCGGTACGGTGACGCTCGAGGAGCTCACGGCCTCGATCCCGCCGCAACCCGACGCTCCTGCGATGGATGGGGCGATCGGCCGCCTGAGCGTCACGGCGGACACGCCTTATCAGGGCGTGCCCACCAATCTGCGTATCGCCATCGACAACCTGGTCTTCGACCTGCCGGAAGGAACCGGAGAGGAATTCGTCGAGACGGTGCGCGCCTTCGGCTATGAGCGGCTCGACCTTTCCGCCGGTTTCGCCGCGCGCTGGAACGAGGCGGGGCAGGAAATCGTGCTCAGCGATCTCTCCTTCAGTGGTGAAGATATCGGTGCGGCCTCCCTGCGCGGCGTTATCGGCGGTGTCGGGCCGCAGGCTTTCACCGGCGACGAGGCCACCCGGCTGATGGCGTTGATGGGCGCCTCGGTGAAGAATCTGCATCTGATGGTGGAGGATCGTGGCATCGCCGAAATCCTGCTCACCCTGCAGGCCGCAGAGATGGGCGTGAGCCCCGATGAGGCACGCCAGCAGATGGGAATGATGTCGCAGATGATGCTGCCGGCAATCCTTGGCGGCGGGCCGCAGGCGCAGAGCCTCGCGGAAGCCGTCGGGCGTTTCCTGGAAAATCCGGGTGAGCTCGAAATCGCCGTCGAATCGATCGATCCGGCGGGCATTCCGGTCATGGAACTCGGGACCATGAGCACCCCCGCCGCGCTGATGGAGCGGATCGAGATCGACGCCCAGGCACGTTGAGTGAAACCGGCCATCCGGGCTCGACCGGATGGCCGTATTCCGCTACGTCACTTTCCCGGCCCGCATCACCCATGCGGGCCGTTTTTTCGCGGCGACCACGACGGAGCGGACTCATGATGACGCAGCATCGGCTCGGGAGCCGGGGTCAGGCGCAGGCACGCGACGGGCAGGATTGCCTCGCGCCAATGCGCGCGCATTTCGCCCTGCCCGACGGCGTCACCTATCTCGACGGCAATTCGCTCGGCCCGCTGCCACATGCCGTGCGTGCGCGCATGACCCGGACAATCGACGAGGAATGGGGCCGGGGGCTGATCCGCAGCTGGAACGATGCCGGCTGGATCGATCTGCCCGAGCGGGCCGGGGCGCGCATCGCACGGCTGGTCGGCGCCCCGGCGCAGACGGTCTTCGCCGCCGATTCCACCTCGGTCAATCTGTTCAAACTGCTCTCCGCCGCCCTCGCCCTGCGGCCCGAGCGGCGGGTCATCGTCTCGGAACGCGGCAATTTTCCGACCGATCTCTACATGGCGCAGGGGCTGATCGCGCAGCTCGACCGGGGGCACCGGCTCGTGCTGGTGGACGATGTCGACGCGATTCCCGCCGCGCTCGGCGACGACACCGCATTGTTGATGCTCACCCATGTCGATTATCGCAGCGGCGCCATGCACGACATGACTGCGCTCACCCGCCACGCTCACCAGGCCGGCGCCCTCACGCTGTGGGATCTTGCCCACAGCGCCGGGGCCGTGCCGCTGGATCTCGCCGGGGCGGATGCCGATTTCGCTGTGGGCTGCGGCTACAAGTATCTCAATGGCGGCCCCGGCGCGCCGGCCTTCTTCCACGTTGCCGAGCGCCATGCGGATGCCTTCGTGCAGCCACTCGCGGGCTGGTTCGGCCATGAATCGCCCTTTGCTTTCGAGCCGCAATACCGCCCCGCCCCCGGTGCCGCGCGCTATCTGTGCGGCACGCCGCCGGTTCTCGCCATGGCCGCGCTCGATGCTGCGCTCGAACTCTGGGAGGATGTCAATCTCGACGCCGTGCGGGCGAAATCACTCGCCCTCACCGATGCCTTCATCGCCACGGTCGAGGCCGCGTGTCCCGATATGGGGCTGGAACTGATCACCCCGCGCGATCCTGCAAGGCGCGGCAGCCAGGTGAGTTTCCGCCATCCAAAGGGCTACGCAGTGATGCAGGCGCTGATCGCGCGCGGCGTGATCGGCGATTTCCGCGCCCCCGACATTCTGCGCTTCGGCTTCACGCCGCTCTATACCCGTTTCGTCGACGTCTTCGACGCGGCGGAGACCCTGCGCGAGGTGCTGGAGACGCGCGCCCATGAGCGCCCCGAATTCCAGACCCGGGCGCGGGTGACCTGACGCGGCATCATCGCTCGGCGGCGGTTCAGGGAGCGCATCCGCGCACGCCGTTTTCCGCATCGCCAACCTCGAAGCGCACGGCGAAACCCTCGCGGGTGTGGCGCACAACGATCGCATCGCGATCGCGGATGCGTATGCCCGCGCCGATCTCCGGGCGCTCGCGCGAGATCACGCTCGCGCCGCTGCGTGAGATGTCGCGCAGACGTTCGGCAACGATGCGGCCGTCGGGAAGCGTGATCATCAGATGCAGGTCGGGAGGGCTGTGCCGACCGGCGCGCTGGTGCGGGATCTGCGTGTTGAAGAAGCCGCCGACACCCAGCGGACGGCGTCCGCCGGCGGCCTCGATCGTATCGAGACGCGCGCAGAGCCCGGCCTGATGTGCGGCGTCATGCGTGAAGCGGATGGCGAAACCGTCTGGCGTCCAGCGTGCGACACGCCCCGCAATGATGCCGATTTCCTCGAATATCCCGTTTACCCGCAATCCCGGCGCCGGACGCGCCGGTGCGACCACGGCCATGCCGGACCGCGACACGTCACGGCTGTGCAGGGCGAGATCCCTGCCATCAGGAAAACTGATCATCCCGGCGAGATGCAGATGCAGGCGTGGCTCGGCGCGCTTGTCGATCCAGTAGGGGCGGTATTCCTGCGGCATGATCGGTCTTTCGGGCGGCGGATTCGGCTTGTCCGGACAGCGCCGGACCTGCCGTCAGTGTTGCCTTGCCGACTTGTCCGAACCTTACGCAGCGGGAGGTTCAGTGATCTGATTGCCGTGGCCGGATGCGCTTGCCTCGATCGCCGCAACAAGCACCGCGACGGCGATGCCGGCATCCTCCGGCGTGACCGATTCCGCCGGATTGTGGCTGATCCCGGCGGCGCAGCGCACGAAAAGCATCCCGACGGGGCAGAGTTGCGCCATGGCCACCGCATCATGTCCGGCGCCCGAGGCGATCATCGGCGCTTGCCCGGTCACGGCGCGCGCTGCATCGGCCAGCGCCTGCTGCAACGGCAGTGCCATCGGCGTGGCGGGCGCGCGCATGAAGGGCGCCTGCGCGAAGTCGAGGCCACGA
>NZ_DATGCW010000353.1:0-8640 GCF_035311605.1 Saliniramus sp. | reverse complement strand
GACGCCGGCAGAGTTGTACTCGTTGAGCTTGTTGCGCAGGGTCCGGATCGAGATGCCCAGTATCTTCGCCGCATGGGTGCGGTTGCCCACGCAGTGATCGAGGGTGTCGAGAATCAGATCCTGCTCGACCTCCGCCACCGTGCGCCCGACCAGCGAACGCGTCACCGCTTCCGCCGTACGGGCCGCGCGCGCAGCGGAGTCGTCCGGCGCCGTCTCGAACCCCTCGCCATCGGGGCTGCGCAGGGCGTCGGCCTCGATCTCGGCCCCGCTCGACAAAAGCACCGCCCGATGGATCGCGTTTTCGAGCTCGCGCACATTGCCGCGCCAGGATGCCGCGACGGCGAGATCGCGCGCCTGCGCCGAGAGCGGGCGCACGGGAAGGCCGTTCTGCTCCGCGTATTTCTCGGCGAAGAACGAGGCCAGCGCGAGCACGTCTTCGGGCCGCTCGCGCAGGGCCGGCAGCTTCAGATGCACAACGTTGAGCCGGTAGAACAGGTCCTCGCGGAAGGAGCCTTCCTTCACCGCTTCGGTGAGATTGCGGTTCGACGTGGCGATGATGCGGATATCGACGGGGACGGGTTTCGACCCGCCGACCCGGTCGATCACCCGTTCCTGCAGGGCGCGCAGCAACTTGGCCTGGAGGCGCGGATCCATCTCGGAGATCTCGTCAAGCAACAGGGTGCCACCACTGGCTTCCTCGAACTTGCCGATCCGCCGCGCCGTGGCGCCGGTAAAGGCGCCCTTCTCATGACCGAACAGCTCCGATTCCAGCAGATTATCGGGGATCGCCGCGCAATTGAGCGAGATGAAAGGCTTGTTGCGCCGGCCCGAGCGCTGGTGCACATGGCGCGCGAGCACTTCCTTGCCGGTGCCGCTCTCGCCGGTGATCAGGATCGAGGCCTCGGAGCCCGCCACCTGCTCGGCGAGCTTCACCACCTTCTCCATGGCCGGGTCGCGCCAGATGAAGGAGCGGTTATCGGCAGCCACCGCCTCGATCACGGCGGCGATCATGTCGGCATCGGGGGGCAGCGGGATGTACTCCTTAGCCCCCGCCTGGATCGCGGCGACGGCGGCGCGCGCATCGGTCCCCGTCCCGCAGGCCACGACGGGCAAACGCATGCGCTCGCGGGCAAGCGTCTCGACGAGTTCGGCAACGGGCAGGGAGACGTCGATCATGACGAGATCGGCACCCTTGGCGCGCAGGACGTTCATCCCCTGATCGAGCGCCTCGGCATGGGTGACCGCGGCACCGCGATCCATCGCGATGCGCGAGGCGTTGATCAGCTCGCCATTGAGAGTGCCGATGATCAGGAGGCGCATGGACATGTCGTTTGAATCCCTTGTCTTTCCCAGCGGCTCAGCTGTCGTTCTTGATGATTTCGGTCATGGTAACGCCCAGGCGGTCCTCGACGAGGACCACCTCACCGCGCGCCACCAATCGGTTGTTGACGAAGATGTCGATCGCCTCACCGACCTTGCGGTCGAGATCGAGCACGGCGCCGGGGCTGAGCTGCAACAGGTCCCCCACCGGCATGCGCGACGAACCGAGGATCGCCGAGACGGTGACCGGCACGTCGAAGATCTGCTCGAGGTCCGCCGCCGAGCGCTGCGATACAGGCGCATCGCGGGTAGAGAGCGGCGCATTGGCATCGGCATCGAAATCGATATCCGAATTGTTCAACTGCGGCAGGTCGAATTCGTCGCTCATTCTCTTCGCCTTCTGGTTTCCGGCACCGTCTTCGCGGCGCTGTCATGACAATCTGGCCCGTCAGGGCATGTTTCTCTCCTGGCCCACCGTCAGGCGGGGCGGATGGCATCGGCAACCGATGCGCCGATCTTTGCGCCTTCGCGCACGATGCCGCCATCGGCCCATTCGAGCCGTGCATCCCCCGGTTCGATCTCCGGCTCGCCCATGATCACGAGGCGTCCCTCGAAGCCACGCTCACGCGCGATCCTTTGCATCAGGGTCTCTGTCTTCTCGACGAGCGCTTCGTTCACGCGCACCACGAGATGCGGCACGCCGCGCAGATGTTCGAAGGATTTGCGCGCCAGCTGGCCGATCGCATCCATCGGGTAATGCGCCAGCGCGTCACCGGCTAGTTTTTCAGCGAGCGCCGTGGCGAAGGCGACGGCTTCGTCCTCGAAGGCAGAGCGGTCCGCATCGGCGCGCGCGAGCAGCGCTGCGACATCCTCGGCGATGCGCGCGAGCATCTGCTGCATCTGCATATCGGCCTCGGCGCGCGCCTGTGCCTGCCCCTCGGCGAAACCGGCTTCGCGCCCCCGCTTCTCGGCCTCGGCCAGGGCCTCGCGCCCCCTGGGCGTCTGCTCACCCGCCGGTGCCGCGAAATCCCGCTGGAACAGGAACTTGCGCGCCTCGGGCGGCTTGCCGCCGGATCCGGTTTTATCATCCGCGCTCATGGATCCACTGCCTCAGGACGGAAACGGTTTCCGTGGGACTCTGCTGGACGAGATCACCGACGCGATCCAGCGATTGCTGCTGCACCTGGCCGTTGACCTTGGCCATTTCGATCATTTTCGAGGCCGGATTCTCGCGCTGCGGCAAAGCGGGATAATCGCTCTCGTCAGACGACCCGCCATCCGTGACGGCCTTGCGCGTCTGCGGCGCCTCGTTCGCGAGGATCTGGCGCACGAGCGGGCGCACCACGGTGAACAGCACGATCAGAACGAGCAGCGCGATCACGGCGAGCTCGATGATGTAGAGAATGTCGGCGGGCGTCGGGCTCAACAGGCTCTCGACCAGGCCGGGTTCCTCGAAGACGACGGGGGCCGGCGTTTCGGCGAATTGCAGATTGACCACCTCGACCTGGTCGCCACGATTGGCATCGAAACCGATCGCCGTGCGCACCAGTGTCGCGATCTGTTCCAACTCCTCCTGTGGACGGGGCTCATAGACCATTTCGCCGTTCGCGTCCGGCACATAGCGGCCATCGACCAGAACCGCGACCGAAATCCGCGACAGACGCCCGCCCTCAATGGTCTCGACCCGGGTTGTGCTCGAGATCTCGTAATTGATGATCTCCTCGTTGACGGCCTGCTCATCGCGCTGCCCGGCATCGGCGTCCTGCTCGTCGGCGCCGGGTAATTCGTTGCCGACGGTCACCTGGCCGTCATTGCTCGCGCTCGTCGCGGTCTCATTGCGCGACTGGGTCGAGCGGATGACGCGGCCATCCGGGTCGAAGGTTTCCGAGCGGCTCTCGACGCGGTTATGGTCGAACTCCGCCGCAACCTGCACCCGCGCGCCTTCCTGGCCGACGATACCCGCTACGATATCCTCGATCTGACGCTGCAGGCGCCGTTCCGTGGCGGTGCGGCGTTCATCGGCCGCGAGCCCACCAGCCATGCCCTGCGTATCGCCGGCCCCATCGGCGAGCAGGCGCCCGCGCTCATCGACGATCGATACCCGCTCCGGGCTCATGCCCTCGATCGCGGAAGCGACGAGATGGCGGATGGCGCGGACATGGCTCGTCTCCAGATCACCGCGCAGCTTCAACACGATCGAGGCGCGCGGCGCCTCGCGGTCGCGCTCGAACAGACGACGCTCGGGAATGGCGAGATGAACGCGCGCCGCCTCGACACGCTGCAGCGAACCGATCGTGCGCGACAACTCGCCTTCAAGCGCACGCAGGTGATTGATGTTCTGGACGAAACTCGTGGCGGAGAAGGTGTCTCCCTGGTCGAAGATCTCGTAACCCACGCCGCCGCCGACGGGAATGCCCTGCCCGGCCAGCTCCATGCGAAGGCGCGCCAGGTCGCCACGCGGTGCAAGGATCGTCTGGCCATCGCCGCGTGTCTCATAGGGAATGCCACGGGTTTCGAGCTCGCGCACGACCGCACCGGCATCCTGCATGGAGAGATCGGAATAGAGCACGCCCATGGCGGGCTCGCTCATCCGCATCATCACGAAAGCGAAGAAGATCACCATGGCCAGCGTCACCGCACCCATGGCGGCGATGCGCTGGGGACCGAAACGTCCGACGAGTTCGATGGCCTGGTTCACGCGCCGAAATCCTGCCTGTACGTCCCATGCCGGGCAATGTCGCCCGGCCACTGGGCAAGAATTTCCCAGCCCATGGTTAGCAGGAAGTTAACGCGCGTGAAGATGGGCGTGTGAGCGTGATCAGGCAACGAAAAGAGCGCCACCCGAAACGGGAGGCGCTCTCGTCTTTCCACCCTGACGGGGGAGAATCAGTTACGATAATGCTGGATTCGCGTCGTGCGCAGACCGGCAAGACCATGCTGATCGATCGATTGCTGCCAGGCCAGAAACTCTTCGGTGGTCAGCGTGTAGCGCTGACAGGCCTCCTCGAGACTCAAGAGCCCCCCGCGTACTGCGGCGACGACTTCGGCCTTGCGGCGGATCACCCAGCGCCGGGTATTCGTCGGCGGCAGATCCGCGACCGTCAGCGGGCTGCCATCCGGTCCGATTACGTATTTCGCCCTGGGGCGATTAAGCTCGGTCATGATACTCTCACACACTCGACTGACCAACGTCTGTGAGAACACTACCCCCTTTCTTTTAAGAATTGCCTAAATGGACGCCGGAAGATTTTAGGCATTTGTTAATCAAATTTTCGCGGCCACTGTCGTAAACCGAACGCGTCATCATCGCATCGCGCCCTTGACCTGCGAGAGCGGCACCCGCTGTTCGCCGATCAGGAGAACAGGCTCCTGGCCTTCCAGATCAAGTGCATCGACAACGCCTTCGACTTCCGTATTTACCGATATCGGTTGCCCGGAACCGTCCTGCGCATTGATATTGATCGAATAGCGGCCCGGTGCTGCGAACTGACCACTCGACGTCATCCCGTCCCAGGTGAATATCTGGCGCCCGGCAGAGAGCGCCCCGGAGCGGGTGGCCACGACATTGCCGGCCGGATCACGGATCTCGATCGTCGTACGCGCGGCGTTGACCGGCACGTCGAGGGTCCATTCCGCCTTGCCGTCGGCGAGTTGCGCTTCCTTTCCGTCGGCGCGCACCGTCATCCCGACAAAGCTTGCCGCCGTGGCGACGTTCTGGGCCCGGGACGTTGTCAACAATGCCTCGAGGGCCTCGTTCGACTTGATCTGCTGCTCGACCGACGCGAACTGCACCAGTTGCTGGGTGAACTGGTTGGTATCCAGCGGATCGAGCGGGCTCTGGTTCTGCAACTGCGTCGTCAGAAGCGTCAGAAACGCATCGAAATTGTCGGCGATGCCGCCGCCCGCAGCGGCGGCCTGACGGGCACCGGCCTGCTGCGCGCCGCCCTGTCCGGCGATGATGTTTTCGATACCTGCTGCCATGACCGCCTCACTTCCCGATCCTGTTTCAAATGCTCAGATCGACGCCGCCGAGCGCGCGCCGCAGCGCCTGGCGGGCCAGCAGAGTCTCGCGGGCGAGTGCCCGGATCTCCGCTGCCGCCAGACCTTTCTCGCTCTCATCACCGTCGCGACCATGCCCGTCACCGGGTCCGTGGCCCCGATCTTCCTCGGCACCGCCCTCGTCCCTGCCGGCATGCCGGTCGCCGTCATCGCGCAGCGACAGATCGATTCCATCCTCGGATGGCTTGAGACCGGCCTGCTCGAAAGCCCGCTCCAACGTGCGCGCATCGCGCTGCAGGAGTTGCAGCGTCTCGACCCGGTCCACCACGAGCCGCGCCTTGACGGTGCCCTCATCATCGATGTCGAGGCTCACCGCGATGCGTCCGAGTTCAGCCGGGTCGAGACGAATATCGAAGCGACTCGCCCCGCCCATCGCCTTCATCCCGAGCGTTACCGGCACGGCGGAGAGCGGTGTGTTGACCAGCACCGATGCGTTCGTCTGGGTTGACGCAGCGCCGGCCTGACCGTTCGCCGTGGTGCTCGCTTCCGCCGCAGCCTGGGCCGCCCCTTGCGACGCCCCCTGGATCTGCATCGGGGAGCCTTCGGCCCCGACCTGCATCATGCGCGCCATTTGTTCGCCGGTCCGGCTTGCCGCCTGCGCAGCATCACCCGGCGCCAGGGCGGCACGATCGCCCCCCGCCTCACTGCCGAGCGCCCGACGCAGCGCCTCCAGCGCAACGCCCGGGCGGTTCTCGTCGCCCGCACTGCGCCCGGAACGGCGCGTCTGTTCGGCCTGCGCTGCCTCGGCGCCGGCTTCACCCTCACCCTGACCACCACCCTGACCGCCACCCTGACCGCCACCCTGACCCTTGGCATCAAGGTTCGAACCGGAGGCGGCAGCATCACCGGTCGCGGTGATCTGCGCGGTGGCGGATGTCGTTGCCGCATTGCCTTGCGGCGCACGCGAAGCCTCACCGGCGACCGGGCTCGCTGCAACCGGACCGCCTTCAAGGCGCACAGGCTGCAAGGCTTCGTCAGCGGCAGTCAGCCGACTGAGAAGGGCGGCTGTGGCCTGCTGCGATTCTTCACTTGCTCGCGTACCGGATTGCCCCTCATCCGGCGCGTCCTCCCGTACGTCGCCCGACGTTTCGCCGGACGACGCCTCGAGCAGCCTCTGCCCGACCCCCTGCGCTTTACCTTCAGCCCCGTCACCGCCGGTTTCGGCAACGCCGATCGCCTCATCCCCGTCGCCCGCGAAATCCGCGTCGCCGACACCCAGGTCTTCTTCCGCCTCACCATCGGCTTGCGCCGCGCGTTCGGCCTGCGCGGCGAATTCGGCCTGCATCCCTGAGGGCGCGCCGTCGGCGACTTCGCCCGCCTGGGCGATAATGCCCTTCGCATCGTCGCCATCCGCGCTGCCATCCTGTTCCGCTTCGCCGGCAAGCGTGTTCAGGATGGCGGCAAGACTATCGGAGGGCAAGGATTTGCCGGAACCCTCGACCATCTCGCCCCGGCCCTGCATCAGCGCCGTTGGCGAGGTCCCCGATCGCGCATCCTGTGCACGCACCACACCTTCCTGCGCCGCACGCGAGCCGGCGTCGCCACGAGCCGTTCCGCGCGCCCGATCGGGGCGATCTGCTGTTTGCGGAAGCGTAAAGCGCGGGCGCGCGTCATCACTGCGCGACCCGCCGCTATCGGGCGCGTCCCGGTTGGAGGCGGCCGGGTTGGACACGTCACGCGTCCGCGCCGCCTCACGCGCGGATCGGGCGCCGGGATCGCCGGCGGGTTCGCGACGCGCAGGCGCAAGATAATCCGTCAGGTCATTACGCATGGTCACTCATCCTGTCACGCAGCCGGGACAAGCAACAGAACCCGGCTGCGCGGAATTTTCGCAAGACTCGGGCCAGAAACAGCGCCGCAAGCAGGCCCCGGATCCGGATGCGCAAAAACGCGGCAACTTGAGAATTTATTCTTCGAGATCAAAGTCTTATCCGGAGGCCGCCCGTTCCCGCGGCCTTACCTCGCCCAAGCTCGTTCTGATCGCGGGCGGCAGGAAGTAACAGGGCAGTCCCGGCAGGACGGCAAATTCTGCCGGGCGCGACAGCCCTGCTCGACAGCATTGTGTAAAGCGGTTCTCACCGTTGACTTCACGGCATATCTCACTACGATATGTAAAGGCTCATGATCCTCGCGGGAGAGATCGGTCCATCCGACGCCGAAGGCGCAACCGCCCCGGAAACGCTCAGGCAAAAGGACCGCGAGGAGCTGGCACTCTGGAAAGAGGCAGGTCGAGACAGACCTGCCCACCGAAGGGCGTAACTCGGCACATTCGAAATCCGTTTTCGAAGGTCCCGAGGAAATCTCTCAGGTTACGGGACAGAGGGGGCGCATGTGATGTCGGCGAAGGCCGGCGCTGCATGCCCCGCGACACCGAATCTGACGAGGACGCCATGGCCGATTACGGCGCTACGCTTCTGAAGACGCCGCTCCACGCCCGGCATGTCGCCGCCGGCGCGCGCATGGTGCCCTTCGCCGGCTACGACATGCCGGTGCAATACCCCCTCGGCATCCTGAAAGAGCATCAATGGACCCGCGAGCATGCGGGACTCTTCGACGTGTCGCATATGGGCCAGGCCTGGCTCATCGGCCCTGACCACGCAACGACGGCGAAGGCGCTGGAGACACTCGTCCCCGCCGACATGCTCAATCTCGAGCCCGGCCGGCAGCGCTATACCCAGCTTCTGACGGATGACGGCGGCATAATCGACGATCTGATGGTGGTGCGCCCTGGCGATCCCGCCCATGACGGACGCCTCTTCCTGGTGGTCAATGCCGGCACCAAGGAAGGCGACTATGCCCATATGGCGGCGCGCCTGCCGGCGGATGTGCGCCTCGAACGGCTCGATGACCGCGCGCTGGTCGCGCTGCAGGGTCCTCAGGCCGTAGCCGTGCTCTCGGCACTTGCCCCCGAGGTCGCCGAGATGACCTTCATGACCGCGCGCTACGTCGATCTCGGCGGAATCGGAGCCCATGTCACCCGCTCCGGCTATACCGGCGAGGACGGCTACGAGATCTCGGTGGCGGGCGATGATGCACTCGCCCTGTGGGACAAGCTGACCGCGCATGAGGCGGTGGAGCCGATCGGGCTTGGCGCACGCGATTCGCTGCGCCTCGAAGCCGGTTATTGCCTCTATGGCCATGATATCGACACACAGACCTCTCCGATCGAGGCGGCGCTCAACTGGTCGATCCAGAAGCGCCGCCTTGAGGAAGGCGGCTTTCCCGGCCATGCGCGCATCATCCGGGAAATCAGCGAGAAAC
>NZ_DATGCW010000352.1:0-12008 GCF_035311605.1 Saliniramus sp. | reverse complement strand
CGATGTTGTCGGCGACATCGAGATGCGGGAAGAGCGCGAGCGACTGGAACACCATGCCGAAATCGCGCCGGTTCGGAGCGAACGCGGTGATGTCGCGCCCGCCCGCATGCAGGGTCCCGCCGCTCGGCTCCTCGAGCCCGGCGATGAGCCGCAACAGGGTCGTCTTGCCGCAGCCGGACGGGCCGAGCAGGCAGACGAAGCAGCCGGCGGGGATATCGATGGACACGTCATCGACAGCGGCCAGACTGCCGAAACGCTTGCTCATGCCGCGAAGTGACAAAGCCGTCATGCGCTTTCCCGGAATCGAGGCCGGCCCGGAAGCCGGCCCCCTGGCAGAGGTCTGGTGGTCATGCGGATGCGATCACGCGGCTCAGCCCGTGATCATCTCCGACCATTGCTGATTCACCCAGTCCGAGCGCTCCACGTAGAGATCGTAATAGGGCAGGATCGGCGTGCGATCGGAGGCGACGGCGTTGAATTCCTCATCCGTCAGATCGGTCAGCTCCCGCGCCACGGTCGGCGCGGTGCCGACGAAGCGTGCGAGCTTGGCCTGAATCTCCGGCCGGGCCATGTAATCGATGAAGATCTGGGCGCGATCGATCGCATCGGATGCGCTGGAGACCACCCAGGAGCCGGAATCGAGCACGGCGCCTTCTTCCGGGAAGGTCGAACGCACGGGCTGACCGTCAGCGGCGGCGAGGCCGGTCACGTCGTGGTAGTACTGCCCCATGGGAATCTCGCCGGATTCCAGCGCCTGCTGGAACTGGCCCTCATCGCGATACCACAGGCGCACATTGTCGCGCACTTCCGAGAGCTTCTCGAGCACCTGCATCACGCCGTCCTCGTCGGCGAGGATGTCGGTGCCGCCGAAATGGGTCGTCGCGGTGATCTCCAGAAGGAAGGAGTTGGAGGCGAGCGCCAGCAGACCGAGGCGGTCACGATTGGCGGGGTCCCACAGGGCCTGCCACGAGGTGGGCGGCTCGGGATAGATGTCGGTATTGGTCACCAGCGTGATGTACCAGCTCACCGCGCCGGTACCGTAGAAGCGCCCATCATCATAGGCATGGACGAAATGATCGGGCAGGTTGGCCCGGTTGGGCACCGCTTCCGGGTCGAGTTCGGCCCAGAGCCCGGCGCTCTGGCCGCGAATGCGCGCCACCTGCGCCATCATCGAGACATCCGCCGGGGCCTGGCCCGCGCGGGCGGCCTGCTGCAGCTGAACCAGCCAGGCCTCGCCCGTCGGCTGGCCGATCGATTCCACCTCGATCCCGGTCTCCGCCGTGAAATCGGGGAAGATATGGGAATCGAAACTGTCCTGGAAATAGCCGCCATAGGTGCCGACCTTGAGCGGGGCGGATTGCGCCCGCAGGATCGCCGGGGCAGCCATCAGGCCGATACCCGTTGCCGCGCCGCCGATCAGAAAACTGCGTCTTCTCATGGTTATACTCCCTGTCCCGACACGGATCGTCCGACCTTGCCGGCTTTCTGCTCCGCGCCGCCCCTCATGCATTGTTTCCGCCGCCGGATTGCTCCGCGACGTCTTGCGTGATTGAACACGCCGAGGGCAGGCTTAGCAAGATGCAGGCCGCGTCGCACGGATGCGCCATCACGCACGTGCGATATGGACTTTGCAATGCAGCGAGCGGGAGAGAGGCGATGCGCGAACTGATCATCGACGACGCCACCGGCGCGACCAGCCGCCTCGGCACGGCCTGGCGGCTTGTCGGCGATACGGTCATGGGCGGCGTCTCACGCGGCACGCTGACGCAGGAGAATGTGGCCGGGCGCCCGGCATGGCGGATGCGCGGCAGCGTGAGCCTCGAAAACAATGGCGGCTTCCTGCAGATGGCCCTCGATCTCGCGCGCGATGGCGCGGCTTTCGACGCGTCCGGCATGGATGGGCTTTGTCTGATGGTTTGCGGCAACGGCGAGGATTACAATGTCCACCTGCGCACCCGCGATCTGGATCGGCCCTGGCAATCCTTCCGTGCGCACTTTCATGCGGGCACGGAATGGCGGCAGGTCAGCTTGCCGTTCGCCGCATTCACTGCCCATCGCACGCAGGTGCCGCTGCGGCTGGAGCGGCTGCACAGGATCGGACTCGTCGCCATCGGGCGCGCCTTCGAGGCGGATCTCGCCATCGCGCACCTTTCCTGTTTCCGCGCTGAATGACGTCGTATGAGGATGGTATTGCACGCCTTCCCCCTTGCCCTTGCGCAGCGGCCCGGCCAAGATCGGATGCTGGTGCGTTTCAGGCGTGTGGTGACGGCATGTCGGCAGTGTTGCGGCCAGCGGATCTGCCGGTGGCGGATTCGAATCGGATGAAGACGGGGGATTGATTTTGGATTGGGACAAGGTCCGCATCTTCTTCACGGTGGCGGAGGCCGGCTCGTTCACGCGCGCTGGTGAGGATCTGGGCCTGAGCCAATCCGCCGTGAGCCGCCAGATCAGCGCGCTGGAGCGGGAATTGCATGCGCCGCTGTTCCACCGGCATGCGCGCGGCCTTCTGCTGACAGAGCAGGGCGATCTCCTGTTCCGCGCCGCCCGTGACATGAAAATGCGGCTGGAGAGCACCCGTGTGCGGCTCTCCGAGACCAGCGAGCGCCCCTCCGGCACGCTGAAGGTGACCACGACGGTGGGTCTCGGCTCGCTTTGGCTGACCCAGCGCATCCCTGAATTCATGGATCTCTACCCGGATATCAATGTGGAGATGCTGCTTTCCAACGAGGAACTCGATCTGGCCATGCGCGAGGCGGATGTGGCGATCCGGCTGCGCCAGCCGACGCAGCCCGACCTGATCCAGCGCCGCCTCTTCACGGTGCATTTCCACGTCTACGCCTCGCCCGACTATATCAAGCGCTTCGGTGAGCCGAAGGCGCTGGAGGAACTCGACGATCACCGCCTGCTCGCCTTCGGCGGCGATCAGCCCTCCTATCTGCTGGGTGTGCACTGGCTCGCCACGGCGGGGCGCGATCTGCGCAATCCGCGCCCCTATCGCTGCGTGATCAACAATATCAGCGGCCTGAAGACGGCTGTGGAGAACGGGGCGGGGATCGCCGTCCTGCCCGATTATGTCACCGACCAGAACAACCAGCTGGTCCAGATCCTGCGCGATATCGAAATGCCGGCACTGGAATCCTACCTCGTCTATGCCGAGGAGATGCGTTCCGTGGCCCGTGTTCAGGTCTTCCGCGACTTCCTCGTCTCGAAGGCGCAGCGCTGGACCTATTGAGTCAAGGCGCCGCAGCGCCGACGCGACATTGTATACGATTTTTCTGCAAAGGATTGTTGCGTGAACGCAAGCGGAAACCGCAATGCCGCACGATTGTTTTTCGATGTTTAAAAATCTTGGAATATAATTTGTTTGGGTCCGCGGCTCCTGCATGTCGCAGCGTCTCACGGCTCGAATATGACCAAGACATGCGCAGAGTGCATATCTGTTGCGCGACCCGGTGCATTGCAAAAAGGCAGACTGCGCGTCATATCACCCGTGGCTGAAGGCAACGGAGCTGCCATTCCTCCCGGCGGTTTTCCGTTTCGGCCGTTCCCCTCTGGAAGGTTTCCGACACTCCCAGTCGAAACCGGACCAACTTTTCAGGCCAGTTCCCCGCGTGGAACTGGCCTTTTTTCCTGAATGGTCGTGACCGGTTCGCAGGCCGGCTCAGCGCCCCGTGAAGACCGGCTTGCGCTTTTCCCTGAAGGCGGTAACACCCTCCTCGAAATCGTCACCGCGGCCCAGTTTCGCCTGCAGCCGCGCCTCTAGATTGAGTTGGCTCGCCAGATCGTTGTCGAGGCTCTCGCGCACGGCCTGTTTCATGGCCTGCTGTGCGAGCGGCGCGCCGGCGGCGAGGGTATGCGCGAAGGCGCGCGCATCGGCTGCGAAGCTCTCATCGGGAAAGACCTTGGCCACGAGCCCCATGCGCAGCGCCTCCCCAGCGGAAACCGGCTCGGCCGTGAGCATCAGGGCGAGCGCGCGTTTGGGGCCGACGAGCCGAGGCAGGATCCAGGTTCCGCCCGCATCGGGGACGAGTGCGATCCTTGCAAAGGCCTGCTGCAAATTCGCCGCCTGTGCCGCGACCGCGATGTCGCAGGCCAGCGCGATATTCGCCGCCGCCCCCGCCGCCGGGCCGTTCAGCGCGGCGATGGTGAGTTTGGGATAATCGGCGAGCGTCAGGATCAGGGGATTGTATTCGCGCAGGAGTGTCTCTTCGAGATCGGCGCGCCCGTCCGGGCCGAGCGGCAGTTCGGCGGTGAGATCCTGGCCAGCACAGAAAGCACGGCCCGCGCCCGTGAGCATGACGACGCGCACGTGCTCATCTGCTGCGTGTTCGGCGAGCGCCGCGCGCAGTTCCAGATGCATCTGCGAGGTGAGAGCGTTGAGACGCGCCGGGCGGTTCAGGGTGATGATCGCGACGGCATCCTCGCGGGTGCTGGTGATCACGGGTTCGCTCATCGGTTTTCCTCCTCGCGCGCGGCGTCAGTCATCAGCGCCGCGACATCTTCACGCAGGATGGGCAAAAGCTCGGCTTCGAACCACGGGTTTTTGCGCAGCCAGGCATTGTTGCGCCAGGACGGATGTGGCAGTGGCAGGATACGCGGGTTCTCCGGGCGCTGATGGAGCGCACGCCAGTTCCGCACGGTCTCGGTCAGGCTCGCGCCCCTCGATCTGCCCAGATGATAGCGCTGGGCATGGATGCCGATGGCCAGGATCAGGGCAAGCCGCGGCAGCCGGTCGAGCACCGCCTTACGCCAGACGGGCTCGCATTCGCGGCGCGGCGGGAGATCCCCGCCCTTGGCATCGTAGCCGGGAAAGCAATGGCCCATCGGTACGATGGCGATGCGGGCGGGGTTGTAGAACTGCGCCTCGTCGAGACCGAGCCAGTCACGCAGCCGCACGCCGGACGGGTCATGGAAAGGCAGGCCCCTGAGATGGGCGCGGTTGCCTGGCGCCTGGCTCGCGATCAGGATGCGTGCACGGGCATCCGCCTGGATGATCGGGCGCGGCTCATGCGGCAGGGGAGGGCCGTAACGGGGCCCATCACGGCAGATGCGGCAGGCGCGCAACTGTCCGATCACGACTTCGAGCTCGCCGGATGCCGGCATCGGCGCCTTCGCCATGGAGCGATCCGGTTCAGGCGGCGGCACTCGGGCGCGCCTTCAGGGCGCCGTGCCAGCGCCTGACATGGGTGAATTCCTCCGGGATGGTCAGCTTTGCCGGTTTCATGAAATCGAGCGCCACGAGGCCGGTAATGTCGGCGATGCTGAAATCGCCTGCGAGGAATTCGGTCCTGGCAAGCCGCTCATCCAGAAGGGCGAGAAATTCCTTTACCTTCGGTTTGTTGGCCTCCCCCCATTCCGGCACCTGCGGCACCTCCATCTCGGCCATGGCGGGATGCAGGTGGCGGAATACGGCTGCGACCGTATCGAGCAGACCGAATTCCACCCGCCTTTGCCACATCTCCACCTGCGCACGCTCCAGGGCGCCGGTGCCGAAGAGCGATGGCTTCGGGAAGAGTTCCTCGAAATAGCGGCAGATGGCAATCGATTCGGCGATCACGGCGCCATCGTCGAGGACGAGCACGGGCGTGCGCTGCATCGGATTGAGCGCCGTGAATTCCGGCGAGCGCTGCGCCAGCGCCCCGATATCGACGGGCTGCGTCGCCACCTCGATATGCTTTTCCGCCAGATAGATGCGCACCCGTCTGGGATTGGGCGCACGCCCGCCATCATAGAGCTTCATCCGTGACCCCCGTTTGAAACGAGGGGAGCACAGCGCCGGCGTGGGGTCAATTGCGTGGCATGCCGAGAAAAAGCCCGGTCATGTCGAACGGATCAAGAAAAAAGGCCCGGACATGCCGGGCCCGAAGTGGAAGAGGGGGTCTCAATATGGACTTGGGAGGGGGGCTCGTAACCGCCGTGAACCCCGGCACGCCGTGCCTGGCATCGTTGCGGTAACGAGCATATAACGCGGCTGTCGGCGTGTGAGTTCCGTTGCGGCATTGGGCAGGGCGGATTCAATTCAGCCGGGCACGGATCATGTTCTCGTCGAAGCTGCCCGACCAGATGCCGCGCTTCTCGGCCCGGGCCTCGACCTCCTCGTTGCGATAGGTCTCGCCCGCCAGCGCATGGCCGGCGAGCACCATAGCGCTGGCCAGGTCGCGCCCGTCGACGAAACAGCGCGCCACGGTGATGCCGCCGCGCCGGGTATCGCCGGGCACGCAGCGCACCGGATCATCGTCGATCAGGGCGGTGAGGGTATCGCGGGCCGCCGCGCCACAGCGGTAATCGAGATCGTCGCGGCGGCAGAACATTTCAGGTGGCGGCGCGGCGATTCCCGCCAGCCGGTAGCTGGTTCCCGCGACCGCGATGACATCGCCGCGCAGGGCGGCGGCATGGCCGAGCACGGCCTCGCTGCCACGATCGACGGCGAGCAGATAGATCACCATGGCGCCGATCACGAGCGCCATCAGCGCGAGCAGCCGGCGCGAGCCCGGGCGCCCGCGCGCCGAGAGATTGCGCATCATGCGCCTGCGCGCGCGCCGACCGGCCCGCCGCCGCAGGGCATGGGCGCGTTCGGATTTTTTTTGCTGCGGGTCGATGATCATGAGGCCGACATTAACGAATTCTGCGCATGCTGGCGAATGTCATAACGCGAATCGCTGCGTAAACCGTTAACGGTACTGGTTTTTTGCATGAGCAGAGAGACGGTGACGGCAACACCGCCGGAAACCGCATCCTTTGATGGCGACGCACAGCGGCGTCGCAAGGCCGCGCACAACATGCGCGCGGCACGCGAGCGGCTGACCTCCGCTGTCGGTCTGGAACGCTCGTTCGAACTCGAATTCCTCCGGCTTTTCGCACAATACCGCACCGGCGCGGCCATCCCGCTCTTCGTTCTCGCCGCAGCCGGCGGCGCCGTCGCTTCCTTCTGGCTGCCGCTCGAAACGGCGGGATTGCTCTTCGGCGTCATCGCCTTGACCATCGGGCTGATGGTGATGCTCTCGCGCCGGCTCCTGCGCCAGGGTGAGGATGATACCCGGCTGGGTTACTGGCATCGCGTCTTTGTCATCGGCGAAGCATTGCAGGGCGCCTCCTGGGCGCTGCTGGTGCAGGCGCTGGCGAATGCGCCGGCTCCGGGTTCCGACAGTTTCGTGCTGTTCGTCACACTGATGGCCTCCGCCGTGACGGCCATGCTCTCGGCGACGTTGCCGGCCGCAGTCTATGCCGGGTTGCTGCCGCTCTGCGTCGTGGTCCTTGCGCACGCCATGAGCGTGCGCAATGTCGATGCCGCGATGATGGCGGCCATGACGATCAGCGCGCAGATCTTCTTCGTCTTTCTCGCTCGCCGACTCTATTCGAGCGCGCTCGCGACGCTGCGTTCGCGGGCGGAGAAGGACAAGCTGTTCTTCGAACTGGAGGAGGCCAAGGCCAATTCCGACGAGGCGCGTCGGCGTGCGGAAGAGGCCAACCTGGCCAAATCCCGCTTCCTCGCCACGATGAGCCACGAATTGCGCACGCCGCTCAACGCCATTCTCGGCTTCTCGGAGGTGATGAAGGACGAGGTCTTCGGCGAGCACAGCACCAGGACCTACAAGGATTATTCCGCCGATATCCATTCCAGCGGTCAGCATCTGCTCAACCTGATCAACGAGATTCTCGATCTGTCACGCATCGAGGCGGGGCGCTACGAACTCAACGAGGAGGCGCTGCTGCTATCCTACATGATCGATGATTGCCGCCACATGATGAACCTGCGCTCACGCGCCAAGGAGCAGACCATCAAGGCGATGATCGACCCGACGCTGCCACGCATCTGGGCGGATGAGCGCGCGATGCGCCAGATCATTCTCAACATTCTCTCCAACGCCGTGAAATTCACCCCGCCGGGCGGCGAGATCGTGATCAAGGCGGGCTGGACCTCCTCAGGCGGCCAATACGCCTCGATCCGCGACAACGGCCCCGGTATTCCGCCGGAGGAAATCCCGATCATCATGTCGTCCTTCGGGCGCGGCACCTGGGCGCTCAAGACCGCCGAGCAGGGCTCGGGGCTCGGCCTGCCGATCGTGAAGGGGCTCGTGGAAATGCATGGCGGCCATTTCCAGCTGACCTCGGCGCCGCGCGAAGGCACCGAGGTGATCATGACGCTGCCGGCCTCGCGCGTCATGAACGCGCTGCCCGCCATGGATGTTGCGGAAAACGAGGATGCCGACGGCGCGGCGCACAACAGCCGCACCCGGCGCTCCGGCGGCGCGCATGCTGCAGCCTGAAGGGCTGCCAAGCCGGGTTCGGCTTCCATGCATGCATGTCGCGACAAGACTCCACTATGCCACCGGAAGCCGCAACGCATGACAAGCGCGTTCCGACCTGACGGAATGACACTCTCATTGAAGATCATCGTCTGGATGATAGCACTTACGCGAGTCCGGTATCAAATTTACGTAACGGAAATTGGTTTGTGGCATTCATGACTTAATCAGGGGATATGCATGTCATGAAGTCATCCTTTCGCGTATCGACCGGCGGCAATGTCGGGATGTTGTTTGCCTTGTCCCTGCCTGTGGTCTTTGCCTTCGTCGGTGCTGCGGTGGACGGTGCCTATATGCTCAACGTCAAGACGCAGCTGCAGAAATCCGTCGATGTGGCCGCGCTGCTGGCCGCGCGCGACGTCGAGACGGACATGGAGCGCGAGGCGGTCTTCAGGCAATATCTGGAGAACAACCTTGCCGGTGGGAATTTCACGGTCACGGAAATCGATGTCGATGTCGAGAGCGGTCTGAATTTCGTTCGGATCGACGGTCGTGTCGAAGCGGATGTGCGGTTGTTCTTCATGCATCACCTGGGCATCGAGCAACTGAGCGCGTCGTCTTCGGCCTTCAGGGCGAAAGAGGCCCTCGAAATCGCCGTCGTGCTCGACAATACCGGGTCGATGGGGTCGCGCGGCATCAATGCGCTCAAGCGCGCCTCGCATGCGCTCGTCGACGCTGTCGAAGGCGGGCGCGGTGAGGACCAGGATATCCGCATCAGCCTCGTGCCCTTTGTGACTGCGGTCAACATCAAGGGCGAAGGCTTCGACCCCGCCTGGATCGATATGGACGGGCAGGCGCTCTATAACGGCTGGAACTTCATCGACGATCCTCTGCGCGAGCGGCGGCGCAACGGTGAACGGCTCGACGCGCTCCCCGAGGGTTTTGGCAGCAACGCCACCGGCAACGGCGCTGGTGGTGGCCAGGCCTGCAAGAATCAGGGTAAGGGTGCGCCGGCCATCGCCAAGCGCGAGCGCTGCCTCGCCGCCGACCAGTATCCGCATCACATGTACCTGTTCGAACAATCGGGGACCACGTGGAAGGGCTGCGTCGAAGCACGGCCCGCACCTTACAATCTGACGCCCGTGCCGCCTGATCCGGCCAATCCCGATACGCTGTTCGTGCCGTATTTCGCCGCGGACGAACCGGGTGACCGCATGAACCGGGGCGGCAACAGTGCCACGCGGTTCAACAATTCGTGGCTAGACGACGCGGTGACCGGAACCGAGGAGGAGCGCCTGCGCGCGACCTTGAAATACATCGACCCGGCGCAGATGAGCGTTGATGACGGCGGCCCCCTCACCATCGGCCCCAACCGTGCCTGTCCCACGCCCATCGTGCCGTTGAGCGCGGATTTTGCGACGGTGCGTACGGGTATCGATGCGATGAATTTCTGGAACGGCTCCGGGACCAATATCGCCGAGGGCCTCGCCTGGGGCTGGCGCGTGCTCTCGCCGGAAGCGCCTTACACGCAGGCCGCGCCTTTCGGGGAGCGCGGGCAGCAGAAATTCCTCGTCCTGATGACCGATGGCCGCAACGTTTCCTATGGCGCACGCAATGAATTCACGCGCTCGGATTACGGCTCCTACAACTTCCTCGCAAACGGGCTGATCGACGGGGAGACCAGCCAAGGGGCGGCGGAGCGCACGCTCAACGACTGGACCGTGCAGATGTGCACGCAGATGAAGCAGCAGGAGATCGAGATCTTCACCGTCGTCTATAACGAGAGCGACGCTGCCGTCCTCGACATGTTCCGCCGCTGCGCCTCGAGCCCGTCGAATTTCTTCATGGCGCGCAACACCGCAGCCCTGGAAAACGCCTTCATGAATATCGGCCAGCAGGTCTCGCGGCTGCGCATCACCAAGTGATGGCGGGCAGGGGGCACGGGCGCCATTGCACCCGGGCGCTTCCCCGCCCCAAGCCCCGAAATCGAAATTCCGGTTGCGCCGGGGCGCCATGGCGCTATGGTCCCGCCTTTGCGGCAGGCGTGTGCTGTCGCGCCGGCGAAACCGAGTTGCAGATCGTTCATGCAGGATTCCACCGCGACAAACGCCCGTGACGCGGGCAGGGCAGCGCAGCGCGCGGCCGACGCCAGGCCCGTGCGAATCGCCATCGACGCGATGGGCGGCGATCACGGGCCCGAGGTCGTGATTCCCGGTGCCGCCATGGCGCTGCAGCGTCATCCGCAGATGCGCTTCGTCATCTATGGCGATGCGGCGCAGGTGGAGCCCCTGCTCGATGCGCATCCCGCCCTGAAGGCGGCAAGCGCGTTCACGCATACCGACGTCTCCATCAAGATGGACGAGAAGCCGAGCCAGGCCCTGCGTCTGGGGCGTTACAAATCATCGATGTGGCGGGCCATCCAGGCGGTGCGCGACGATGAGGCCGATGCCTGCCTCTCCGCCGGCAATACCGGCGCGCTGATGGCGATGTCGATGTTCTGCCTCAAGACCATGCCGCAGGTGGAGCGCCCCGCCATCGCGGCGATCTGGCCGACCGTGCGCGGCGAGAGCATCGTGCTCGATGTCGGCGCGAGCATCGGTGCGGATGCCAGCCATTACGTCAACCTCGCGGTGCTGGGCGCGGCCATGGCGCGCATCGTCTTCGACATGGAGCGCCCCGGCGTCGGCCTGCTCAATGTCGGGCGCGAGGAGATCAAGGGGATCGAGGCGGTGAAGGAGGCCGGGCGTACCCTGCGCGAGGCGAAACTGCCCAATCTGGATTATCGCGGCTTCGTCGAGGGCGACGATATCGGCAAGGGCGCCGTCGACGTGGTGGTGACCGAGGGCTTCACCGGCAATATCGCGCTCAAGACCGCCGAGGGCACCGCCAAGCAGATCGGCGCATATCTGCGCTCGGCGATGGGCCGCACCTGGCGGGCCAAGCTCGGCTATCTCCTGGCCAAACCGGCCTTCGATGCTCTTCGGGCGAAGATGGATCCAAGCCGTTCCAATGGCGGCGTCTTCCTCGGGCTGGAGGGCGTCGTGATCAAGAGCCATGGCGGGGCCGATGTGAAGGGCTTCGCCGCCGCCATCGACATCGCCTACGACATGGCGCATTACCAATTGATGCGGACGATCCGGGACATGCTCGACGAGACCCCGATCGCCACCGCGTCCTGAGGGTGTGAGACAGTGACATTCAAACGTTCCGTCGTCGTCGGTTGTGGTTCCGCGCTCCCGCGCAAGGCCGTGACCAATGCCGAGCTCGAAGCCGTCGTCGAGACCTCCGATGCCTGGATCACCCAGCGCACCGGCATCCGCCAGCGCCATATCGCGGCGGAAGACGAGACCACCTCGGTGCTTGGTATCAAGGCCGCGCAGGCCGCCCTCGCCGATGCAGGGCTGGGTATCGAGGATATCGACCTGATCATCTGCGCCACATCGACACCCGACAACACCTTCCCCTCCACGGCGACACAGATCCAGGCCGGGCTCGGCATGCATCACGGCGCCGCCTTCGATCTGCAGGCGGTCTGCACCGGGTTCGTCTATGCCGTCGCCACGGCGGATAATTTCCTCAAGACCGGTGCACACAGGCGCGCGCTCGTGATCGGTGCGGAGACCTTCTCGCGCATCCTCGACTGGTCCGACCGCACCACCTGCGTACTGTTCGGCGACGGAGCCGGGGCGGTGGTGCTGGAGGCGCAGGACGGCACTGGCGCGAGCGGCGATCGCGGCGTTCTGACCACGCAATTGCGCTCCG
>NZ_DATGCW010000351.1:0-12132 GCF_035311605.1 Saliniramus sp. | reverse complement strand
CTGCCTTCGGCGCCTCGGGCTTCGCGGCGGGTGCCGCGGCCTCGGCCTTGCCGACGCCCTTTTCGATCGCGGCGCGGACATCGCGCTCGATGATGCGGCCATGCGGGCCGGAACCCTTCACCGCCTTCAGATCAAGGCCGGCATCCTTGGCGATGCGGCGCGCCAGCGGCGAGGCGAAGATGCGCTCGCCGGAGCCGGTCTTGGGAACAGGCGGGGCCTTGGAGGGAGCAGGTGCTGCATCCGACATGGCGGGGGGCGCAGCCGGGGCGTTCTTTTTCGATTCCGCCTTGGACTCGGCTTTGGGAGCCTCGTCATTCGGAGCCTCGTTCTGCGGCTTGGCCGGCGCACCGCCGCCATCGGCGGGCACCTCGACCTTGGCCGGATCCTCACCCTCCTCCGCGATCAGCGCGATGAGGTCGTTGACAGGGACATCGGACGTCCCTTCTGGCACAACGATTTTGGCCAGCGTTCCTTCATCGACCGCCTCGACCTCCATGGTCGCCTTGTCGGTCTCGATCTCGGCGAGAACGTCGCCGGGTTTGACGCTGTCGCCTTCGCTCTTGAGCCATTTGGCGAGATTGCCCTTTTCCATCGTCGGCGACAGGGCGGGCATCAGGACTTTGATCGGCATCGGGCTTGTGATCCTGAGCTGAAATCAGTTGAGGGAAGGGGTGGAACCGGAATCGTCGGGCGGTTCGACATCGGCCTCGAATCCGGCACGGATCTGGGCCAGAGCCTCCGCCTCGTCGATCCCCGTTTCGAGCGCATAGACCCGCGCGGCATGGCGCGCGAGGTCGGAGAACAGCACCCCCCAGGTGAAAGGATCGTCGAACGAGCGCCGCAGGGCGATACTCACCTCGCCCTCCACCACACTCGCCCGCAACACCTCATGGCCGCCCTTTTCGGCGACATCGGGGGGAACGGCGAGTTCGTGGAATTGCGGCTTGTCGCTCATATCGCTCACTTGTAACAGACGGCTTTCGCGGCCTGGACGACCTCGGCGACGTTCGGCAAGGCGAGCTTCTCGAGATTCGCGGCATAGGGCATCGGCACGTCCTTGCCGGTCACCCGCGCCACCGGCGCGTCCAGATAATCGAAGGCCTGCTCCATGATCCGGGTGGCGATCTCCGCCGTGACACCCGATTGCGGGAAACCTTCCTCCACCGCGACGCAGCGCCCGGTCTTCATCACCGAGGCAATGACCGTGTCGGAATCCATCGGGCGGATGGTGCGCAGATCGATGATCTCCGCCTCGATCCCCTCCCTGGCCAGTTCCTCCGCCGCCTTGATGGCGTAGGTCATGCCGATGCCAAAGGAGACGATGGTGACGTCGTCGCCCTTGCGATGCACCCGCGCCTTGCCGATCGGGACGGTGAAATCGTCCAGCTTCGGCACCGGGAAGCTCTGGCCGTAAAGCACCTCGTTCTCGAGGAAGATCACCGGGTTGGGATCGCGGATGGCGCTCTTGAGAAGCCCCTTCGCATCCGCTGCCGTATAGGGCATCACCACGCTCAGACCCGGCACGTTGGAATACCAGGCGGCGTAATCATGGCTGTGCTGCGCCGCGACGCGCGAGGCCGCGCCGTTCGGGCCCCGGAACACGATCGGGCAACCGAGCTGGCCGCCGGACATGTAGAGCGTCTTGGCCGCCGAATTGATGATCTGGTCGATCGCCTGCATGGCGAAGTTGAAGGTCATGAATTCGACCACCGGGCGCAGGCCCGAGAAGGCCGCACCGACGCCGAGGCCGGCGAAGCCATGCTCGGTGATTGGCGTATCCACGACGCGGCGTTCACCGAACTCCTGCAGCAGGTTCTGCGTGACCTTGTAGGCGCCCTGATACTCGGCCACCTCCTCGCCCATGACGAAGACCTTCTCGTCACGGCGCATCTCTTCGGCCATCGCGTCCCGCAGAGCCTCGCGGATGGTCGTATCGACCATCTCGGTGCCCTCGGGCACCTCGTCGGAGGCGTCATAGGCATTCGCCGAACGCGCGACCGCCGGCGCCGCCGGGGCCGCGGAATCGCTTCCGGATGCGGATCCGGAAGATTCCTCTTCCGCGAGCTCTGCCTCCTGCGACGACCCGCCCTGCGGCGCCGACTCCTTCGGGCCGGCCCTGGCGGCTTCATCCACGTCCTCGCCCTCCTCGGCGATGATGGCGATGGGCGTGTTGACGGCGACGTTGTCGGTATCGTCGCCGATCAGGATCCTGGCCAGCGTTCCCTCGTCGACCGCCTCGACCTCCATGGTCGCCTTGTCGGTCTCGATCTCGGCGAGCACGTCGCCGGGTTTGACGGAATCGCCTTCTTTTTTCAGCCATTTGGCTAGTTTGCCCTGCTCCATGGTCGGAGACAATGCGGGCATCAATACGTCGATGGGCATGGGCTCGAAGCTCTCCGCTGAGCGCGCGCTATCGCGAGCGCGACGGGTTGATCGGGAATCAGTGCAGGATGTCGGTCCAGAGCTCCGACGGGTCGGGCTCGGGATCGTTGGTCGCGAAATCGGCCGCCTCGTTGACGATCTTGCGGATCTCGCTGTCGACTTCCTTCAGATCCTTCTCCGGGACCTCCCACTCGCCGAGAAGGCGACGGCGGACCTGCTCGATCGGATCCTGCTCCTCACGCATGCGCGTCACCTCGTCCTTGGTGCGATATTTCGCCGGGTCGGACATGGAATGGCCGCGATAGCGGTAGGTCAGCATTTCGAGGATGAAGGGCCCCTCGCCGGAACGGGCGTGCTCGATGGCGCGCTCGCCCGCTTCCTTCACGGCGCGAATATCCATGCCGTCGACCTGCTCGCCGGGAATGTTGAAGGACAGCCCGCGCCGCGAGAAATCCGTCTGCGCCGCAGCGCGGCTGACCGAGGTCCCCATCGCATAGCGGTTGTTCTCGATCACATAGACCACCGGCAGCTTCCACAGGGCGGCCATGTTGAAGCTCTCATAGACCTGGCCCTGGTTGGCCGCACCGTCACCGAAATAGGTCAGGCAGACGCTGTCTTCGCCGCGATACCGGCTCGCGAAGGCGATGCCGGTGCCGAGCGGGACCTGCGCGCCGACAATGCCGTGGCCGCCATAGAAATGCTTTTCCTTGGAGAACATGTGCATCGAGCCACCCTTCCCCTTGGAATAACCGCCCTTGCGCCCGGTCAATTCGGCAAGCACGCCCTTTGGATCCATGCCCGTGGCAAGCATATGCCCGTGATCCCGGTATCCCGTGATCACCTGATCCCCGTCCTTCGACGCCATCTGCATGCCGACGACGACCGCTTCCTGCCCGATATAGAGATGGCAGAAACCACCGATCAGCCCCATGCCGTACATCTGGCCGGACTTCTCCTCGAAGCGCCGGATCAGCAGCATGTCGCGATAGGCCTGGAATTCCTCGTCTTTCGACAATGATGGTGTGTTGCGGGTGGTGCGACGCGTTGTGCCCTTCGCGGACTTGGACGCGGCACCTCCAGATTTGCGCGCAGCCGTGGCCATGCAATCCCTCCGAGATGTTCCTCTTCCCCTACATAGCTCAACGAAAGTCGAAAAGCGAGGGGCGGGATAGCACCGACGGCCGCAGCGCAACATGGAGTAAGCATCTGCCCTGAAACGCGTTTTTAGAATTAATCAGATTTCGGTTAATTCAAAAATTTCCTCACTCCCCCGCATCGAGCAGGATCACGAGATCGTTGCGATGGACCCTGCCCAGCATCATGCGGGCCTGTTCTTCAAGCAGATCCCGGTCGATCTGGTCGCTGCGCACGAGGGCGACCCGGCGCTCCCATTCCTTGCGCTCGCGGGCGAGTTCGTCGCGCTCCGCGCGGGTCTGTTCGATCTGCGCCGAAAGCTCGCGCTTCGCCTCGAGGCCGCGCTGGCCGATATTGGCATGATGCAGGAAATACGCGACAGTGAGCCCGGTCGCTGCGTAGAGCGCCAAGGGAATCAGGATTGCACGGGCTCGGGCTCGGATCACCATGCTGCAATCTTCGTTGGCCATGGTAAAGATTCCGTAATCATGCGCGGGCCATGATCGTGCTTCTTCGCAATGCCCGCGCGCTGATTGTCGCAACGCCTGTGCCGTTTTCCGGCCCGAATCGTATCGGATTGCAGGTCGCGGCGGCGGGCTGCGACGGCTGATTGCTTGAATTGATCGGGGAATCGACAGATGGAGAACATGACGATCGCCAACATTGCGCTCCTGCTCGGCGCCTTGTTCGTGCTGATCGGCATCGCATCGAGCCTACTCGCATCACGCTTCGGCGCCCCCCTGCTCCTGATCTTCCTCGTGCTCGGCATGCTGGCCGGCCAGGACGGCATCGGGGGCATCGTCTTCGATGATTTTCGCGCAACCTACCTGATCGGCTCAGCCGCGCTGGCCATCATCCTCTTCGATGGCGGGCTGCGCACCCGGCTGGCGAGCTTTCGCGGCGTGCTCGCCCCCGCCGCCATGCTCGCCACCTTCGGCGTCCTGATCACGACGCTGGCCACCGGCACAGCCGCCACGCTGATCCTGGGGCTGAGCCTTGTCGAGGGCCTGCTCGTCGGTGCCATCGTCTCCTCGACGGATGCGGCCGCAGTCTTCTTCCTGATGCGCTCGAAGGGCATGAAGCTGCGCCGGCGCGTCAACAACACGATCGAGATCGAATCCGCCACGAACGACCCGGTTGCGGTCTTTCTCACCATCGCGCTCGTCGAGGTCCTGCTGGTGCAGCAGGCGGATACGGGCTGGGTCATCGGGGCATTGCTGCTGCAGCAGGGTGTGATTGGTGCCGCGCTCGGCGTCCTCGGCGGGATGACCCTCGTCTGGGCACTCAACCGCTTCACTCTGCCCCATGGGCTGCATCCGTTGCTCGCCGTCAGCGCTGCGATCCTGATCTTTTCGCTGACCTCCGTGCTCGGCGGCTCGGGCTTCCTCGCTGTCTATCTCGCCGGGTTGATCGTGGGCAACCGTCCGGTGCGCGCCTTCCCCACGATCCTGAGTTTCCATGATGCGGCGACATGGCTGAGCCAGATCGTGATGTTCCTCGTGCTCGGACTGCTCGCGACGCCGTCCACGCTGGTGCATTACGCCTTGCCCGCAATCCTCATCTCGGCGTTCCTCATCCTGATCGGCCGCCCCCTCGCCGTCTGGCTCTGCCTGACTCCGTTCGGCTTCGGCAAGCGCGAGAAGAATTTCATCTCGTGGGTGGGACTGCGCGGCGCCGTCTCGATCTTCCTCGCCGCGATTCCGACGCTTACGGCGGTGCCGAATGCCGAGGTCTATTTCAACATCGCCTTCTTCGTGGTGCTCATATCGCTTCTGGTCCAAGGCTGGAGCGTCGGCTGGATGGCGACGCGGCTCGGCCAGCAATCCGGTGAGGCGGTTGCCGATCCCCAACGGCTCGAAATCGATCTGCCCGGCCAGCTCGAGCTCGAAATGGTGGGCTATCCGATTACCGAAAACAGTCCCGTTCTCGCCCGCGCGGTTTACCCTTCGTGGATGCGCGTGGTGATGATCGTGCGCGATGGCGAGGTGCTGACGCCGGAGGCGGCCGGGCCGCTGCGGGCCGGTGATTACGGCTATTTTCTCGCCCCGCCGGCCCGTGTCCCGCGGCTCGACCGTCTGTTCGCCTCGGGCGATGGCGGCAAGCCGCCGGCGCTGGGGATGTTCAGCTTCTCCGGCGACGCCACGGTCGAGGACGTCGCACGGCTGTATGGTCTGCATGTGCCCGCTGATCTGAAGAAACTGAGCATCGCCGAAGCCTTCGACGAGCGCTTCGAGGATCGGGTCGATGTCGGAGACCGTATCGCCATCGAACCGGCGTTTCTGATGGCCACCACCGTGCAGAACGACGAGGTCGCCGCAGTCACCGTGGAATTCGAAGAGCCCGATGAAAAACCGGCGACGCCGACCGGGCGGATGATCGCGCGCCTGCGGGCCTGGCGCAGTCGGCGTGCGCTGGCACGCTCAGCCGCCCTGGCCGCAGATCAGGACAAAAGTGCTGCAGGGGCCGGGGCGAAAGATCGCTGAACAGCTTCGATCAGCTGCGTCGTGCATTCAGCGCGCACAGCGCACGCAAAGGTGGAAGGTCGGATCAGCGCGCAGCCGCCCCGCGCCGATCTCCTCACCGCAGGCCTGACAATCCAGATATTCGCCGTCATCCATGCGCCGCAGCGCGAAGAGCAATCCCTGCCGGCGTCCCTGACGTCGCGTCTGCGCGGCCTGCGCCATGGCCTGAACCTGCATCGCATCCATCCGGGCGAGGCGCCCGACGCTCTGCTGATCCAGCGCCACCGGGGCGGAATCCGCTTCCGTTTCCTGGAGGAGTTGATCGATTTCAGCGAGTTCGGCCTCTATGTGCGCACGCAGTTCGACCAGTAATTGTTTGTCTTCATTCGAAAATGCATCACCCATCACGAAATCCTGCAAGCCGAAGCGAACGCGGGCTTGCCTGTCGAACCCTGCACCCGCACATGGACGGTATGCGTGTCAGCGCGGCTTGTCACCCCGCCCTGCCAAAGCCAAACCACGGGCAATCCGATGCATGGAAAGCGAAGGGCGCGATGATTGCGCCGCAAGGAGAACGAAAATGGATAATCGCCGCGATATCTGGCGTCAGGTCGATGCCGCGAAGGAGCGCCTGATCGCGCTTGCGGATCGCGTCTGGGAGATGCCGGAAGTCTGTTACACGGAGGAGCGTTCCTGCGGCGAGCACGCCCGCGAATTGCGCGATCAGGGTTTCCGCGTTACCGAAAACGTGGCGAACATCCCCACTGCCGTGATGGGCGAAGCGGGCGAAGGCGGTCCGGTTATTGCCATCCTCGGCGAATACGATGCGCTTCCGGGCCTCAGCCAGGAAGCCGGCATCGCAGAGCATCGTCCGATCGAGGAAGGCGGCCACGGCCATGGCTGCGGTCATAATTTGCTCGGCTCCGCCGCCATGCTCGCCGCCGTCGGCCTCAAGAACTGGCTGGCCGAACAGGGCATCCCCGGTCGCGTGCGCTATTACGGCTGCCCGGCCGAGGAAGGCGGCGCGGCCAAGGCCTTCATGGTCCGCGACGGCGCCTTCGAGGATGTCGATGTGGCGATTTCCTGGCACCCAAACAGCTTCTGGGAAATCTTCCCCCCGGTGTCGCTTGCCAATACACGCGCCGATTTCGTCTTCTTTGGCCGCACCTCGCACGCCTCCGCCGCGCCGCATCTCGGTCGCTCGGCGCTCGACGCGGTCGAGTTGATGAGTGTCGGTGTGAATTACATGCGCGAGCACATGCCAAGTGATGCACGCGTGCACTATGCCGTGCTCGATACCGGCGGCATTGCCCCGAATGTGGTGCAATCCCACGCGCGGGTGCGCTACTCGATCCGCGCCGGCGAGCTCAATGGGATGCGCGAACTCGTCGAGCGCGTTCGCAAGATCGCCGAGGGCGCGGCGCTGATGACCGAGACCAGCATGGAGATGAAGATCATCTCGGCGGTCTCCAACCTTCTCGGCAACCGCCCGCTCGAAGAAACCCTGCAATCCATGCTGGAGGAACTCGGCCCGCCGCCCTTCGACGAGGCCGACCGGGAATTCGCGCGCGAAATCCGCGCGACCCTGTCCGAGGAGGATCGCGCCGCTCCCTGGAAGGCGATCGGGCGCGAGCCCGGCGATGCGCCGCTTGCGGATTTCACCGTTCCCCTCGACCAGCCGCGCAACCTGATGATCGGCTCCACCGATGTCGGTGATGTCTCCTGGGCCGTACCCACGGTGCAGGCGCATGCACCCTCGATCGCCATCGGCACGCCGCTGCATACCTGGCAGGTGGTGGCGCAGGGCAAATCGGCGCATGCTCACAAGGCGATGGTGCATGTCGCCAAGGCCATGGCCGGAACCGGCGTGGCGGTGCTCACCGATCCCGATCTGATGGCCCGCGTGAAGGCCGATCACAAGGCGCGCACGACGAAAATACCCTATGTTTCGCCGATCCCCGACGGAGTCGAGCCGCCGCTGGACATGTCACGCGGGTAATTTGATCCGGGTTTGACCGATTCTTCCGCCCTGAGCCGCTTGCCTTCTCGCAGGCTCGCGTTATCTGCAAGCCGCGAACTCGGGCCGAGGGCGGTTCGGGAAAGGGGAAGCGACGCATGGCGCAGCCGGTTCTGGTATGGTTTCGTGATGATCTGCGCGTCGGCGACAATGCGGCCCTTCGCGCGGCGCTCGATAGCGGGCGGCCCGTTCTGTGTTTCTACGTCTTCGACCATGCCTCCGCCGAGATCCGCCCGCTTGGCGGTGCGGCCCGGTGGTGGCTGAACGGGGCGCTCGCCAACCTGTCGGACAATCTGGAGAAGCGCGGCAACCGCCTGCATCTGCTTTCGGGCGCGGCGGAGGAACTCGTGCCGCGTATCGTCGCGGAGGCGGATGCGGCAGCGCTCTACTGGAATCGCCGCTACAGCCCCGAACGCGAGATCGATGCGCGGCTCAAGAAGCGCCTGCGCGATGACGGTCTGGAGGTGAAGAGCTTTCCGGGGCGTCTGGTTTACGAGCCCGGAAGCGTGCTCAACCAGAGCGGCGGCTATTACAAGGTCTTCACCCCCTTCAATCGCGCCGCCGTGGCGCATGACCCGCCGCAGGAGCCCCTGCCCGCACCGCGCGAACTCCCCCGCGCGTCCTTCCCGCGCGCCCTCGACGATCTGAGCGTCACCCTCGACGAACTCGCGCTGGAGCCGCGCGCGCCGGATTGGGCCGGCGGCCTGCGCGAGACCTGGGGGGTCGATGCGGCAAAGCGTGGCGAGGACGGGGCGCATGAGCGCCTGAAGGCTTTCATCTCGAAGCACCTGTCCGGCTATGCGCGTGAGCGCGACCGGCCTGATTTCGACGCGACCTCGCGGCTCTCTGCGAATCTGCGCTTCGGCGAAATCACCCCGCGTCAGGCGATTCACGCAGCGCTTGCGGCCCGCGCGGCCAACCGTGTCGATGCGCAGGATTACGACTCGTTTCGCGCCGAGATCAGCTGGCGTGATTTCAGCTATCAGTTGCTCTTCACCCACGGCCCGCTGCACACGCGCAACATCAACGACCAGTTCGACGCCATGCCCTGGCGCGAGGATGATGCGGCTTTGCGTGCCTGGCAGCAAGGCCGCACCGGCTTTCCCGTCGTCGATGCGGGGATGCGGCAATTGTGGCATCAGGGCTTCATGCATAACCGCGTTCGCATGATCGTTGCCTCCTTCCTCACCAAGCATCTGCTGATCCACTGGAAAGCGGGCGAGGCCTGGTTCTGGGACACGCTCGTCGATGCCGATCCGGCCAATAATCCGGCGGGATGGCAATGGGTCGCCGGCTCCGGCGCCGATGCGCAGCCGTATTACAGGATATTCAATCCGATGACGCAGGGCGAGAAATTCGATCCGGAAGGCGATTATGTGCGCCGCTGGGTGCCTGAAATCGCCGGTCTGCCGAACCGCGTCATTCATCGTCCATGGGAGGCGAAGCCCGATGCGCTGAAGGCGGCCGGGGTGATCCTCGGAGACAACTACCCCAAGCCGATCGTGGTGCATGAAGATGCACGCAAGCGCGCGCTGAACGCTTTCGAGACAATCAAACGCCGCTGAGCATGACGCGAACCGGACCCGCCCGTTTTTCCACTTGCCACGTCCGTTCTGCGGGGTGATCCTCACCGGCAGCGCCGATGCGTTTTGAATATGGCTGAGGGGAATCCCGGTCTAACAACGCTCCGGACGCATCCGGGCGAAGCAGCGCAGGGAGGTGCGCCATGCAAGACGCCGCAGGCGAACATGATACCGATGACGAATTCATTACGGTGACTTCCGACAGTCTGGGAGATATCTTGCACGGATTGCCGTTTCTCTTGCGCAAGACGCTGTCGATTGCGGCACAACTTCCTGTCGGTACGCTCGACCTCACCCTGCCCGAAGGTCGGCGCCTGCGTTTCGCCGGGGCGAAGGCGGGCCCGCGCGCGAGACTCGTCATCCATGACACCACCTGCCTGCGGCGCTTCCTGATCGCAGGTGATGTCGGTTTCGCGGAAGGGTATCTCCAGAAGGAATGGGATAGCCCGGATCTGAGGGCACTCCTGCTGCTGTTTTTGGCCAATCACATGGCCGGCGGGCAGCTCACGCCGGGTCGTCCGGGACTGCGCGTCTGGCAGCGCATCCGGCATTTCCTGAACCGCAACAGCCGCCGGGGTTCGCGCCGCAACATCCATGCGCATTACGATCTCGGCAACACCTTCTATGAGCGCTGGCTCGATCCTTCGATGACCTATTCCTCGGCGATCTTCGCGCCAGGCGACAACGATCTGGAGAGCGCGCAGCGGCGCAAATATGCGCGGCTCGCTGCCGAGACCGGTATCGGACCCGACGACCATGTTCTCGAAATCGGATGTGGCTGGGGCAGCTTCGCGGAATACGCCGCGCGCGAGATCGGCTGCCGCGTCACCGGCCTCACGATCTCACAGGAGCAATACGATCACGCCACACAGCGCATCGCGCAGGCGGGGCTTTCGGACCAGGTCACCATCGCGATGCGCGACTACCGCGACGAGACCGCGCGCTATGATCGGATCATCTCGATCGAGATGTTCGAGGCCGTCGGCGAACAATACTGGCAGGGCTTCTTCGAGAAGATGCGCACCTGCCTCCTCCCCGGCGGGCAGGCCGGGCTGCAACTCATCACCATCCGTGATGAGGCGTTCGCGGCGTACCGCAAGGAGATGGATTTCATCCGCACCTATGTCTTCCCCGGCGGTATGCTGCCCTCTCCTTCGATCATGCGGCAATTGTCGCAAGGCTCCGGCCTGTCGATCGTCTCCGATGCCGGTTTCGCCCTTGATTACGCGCACACTCTCTCCATCTGGCGCGAGCGCTTCGAGGCGGCGTGGAAGGAAATCGCGCCACTGGGTTTCGACGAGCGTTTCCGCCGGCTGTGGAACTACTATCTGACTTATTGCGAGGTCGGTTTCGCTACGGCAAATATTGATGTCCGCCAGATGGTCTTTGCGAAGCCGGCCTGACGGAGCGCACTGGTACTTGCGCGCCTGCGGCGACCGGACCCGACGAAACGAAAGATTTTCATTGAAAACGGAGGACGCATGTCTGCCGCCATCACGGTTCCCAAGCCCATCCACAGCATGATCCGTGTGCTCGACGAGACACGGTCGGTGAATTTCTACCGCCGCGCTTTCGGCCTCGACATCGCGGATCGCTTCCCTTTCGAGGGCTTCACGCTGGTCTATCTGCGCAACGCCTCGAGCGGCTTCGAGCTGGAACTGACGATCAATCATGATCGCACCGAGCCGTATGATCTCGGCGACGGATACGGCCATATCGCCTTCGCGGTCGAGGATATCGAGGCGGAACATGCCCGTTTCGAGCGCGAGGAGCTGTCTCCGAAGCCGATCAAGGCGTTTCACCGCGATGGCGCGCTGATGGCGAAATTCTTCTTCGTCGAGGATCCGGACGGCTACAAGATCGAAGTCCTGCAGCGTCACGGTCGCTACGGCTGAACGGACTTTCGGGCAGGAGCGCCCGTAAATCGCCCCTGCCCTGCCCCGTCCCTTGCACGTTCTCGCCACATCGGACCGTGAGACGGCTGGCGCGCCGAAGAGCGCTCACCGATCAACGTGAACGGACCGATCCTAAATGGCACTTGTGAAATCCCCCCTGCGCGCGCTCAGTGCGATCGCGACTCTCGGCCTCGTTCTGGCCGCCTCCCCCATCGCCTTCGTGCCCGGCCAATCCGGCCTCGGAATGCCGCAGGCGACGGCCTCCGAGAATATGCGCGTGGCCAAGACCCTCTCCGGCCCCGCTTCCTGGTATGGCGGCAAGTTCCACGGACGCACGACCGCGAATGGCGAGCGTTTCGACATGAACCAACTGACGGCAGCACATCGCTCGCTTCCCTTCGGGACCCGGGTTCGCGTCACCAACGAGCGTAACGGTCGCTCGGTCGTCGTGCGCATCAATGATCGCGGGCCCTTCGTCGGCAACCGGATCATCGACCTGTCGCGAGGTGCGGCTGCGGCGGTGGGCATGGTGAGCAGCGGTATCGCGCCCGTTCGCGTCGACGTTCTGATGTGATGTGATGCTGCGCGAACGGGCGTTCGCAGGGCATCATTGCGTCAGGTGTTGCAAAGGCGGGCGGCAGCGATTGAGAACTTGCCGC
>NZ_DATGCW010000350.1:0-5064 GCF_035311605.1 Saliniramus sp. | reverse complement strand
TCTCCCTTTCGAGATCGCAGACCACGACGCGCTTCATCACGCCGATCTGGATCGCCGCGAGGCCGATGCCACGCGCCGCATACATCGAATCGAGCATGTCGCGCGCCAGATCACGGATCTCGTCCGTGATGGCGATGACGGGCTCGCAGACCTGCCTCAGGCGGGTATCGGGCAATATGACGATGGCTTTGCGCGACATGATGAGCGGGAGATAAGCCGTGCGGCGAAGAAGGTCAACGCTGCCGCAAGGCTTCGCTTGCGGGAAATTTGCATGTGGCACGGCGGCTCAAGGCGCGGCCTGCGCCTCCACCACGGCGATGGCGGTAATATTGACGATGCCGCGTGCCGTCACCGACGGCGTCACCACATGGGCCGGACGGGCCGGACCGATCAGGATCGGGCCGACAGGCAGCGCATCGGCCAGCCCCTTGGTGAGCTGGTAGGCAATGTTGGCGGCATCGAGATTGGGCATGATCAGCACATTTGCCTCCCCCTCCAGCCGCGAATGCGGCATCACCCGCTCGCGGATGATCTGCGAAAGCGCCGTATCGGCCTGCATCTCGCCATCAACTTCGAGCGCGGGCGCGCGCTCGCGGATGATCTGGAGCGCCTCGCGCATCTTCATGGCGGAGGGCGTATCGGCGGAGCCGAAATCCGAATGCGAGACCAGCGCGATCTTCGGCGCGATGCCGAAACGGGCGACATGCTCGGCGCAGGCCACCGTCATGTCGGCGATCTCCTCGGCAGTGGGATCGGGGCGCACGTGGGTGTCGGCGAGGAAATAGGCGCCCTTGTTGGTGATCATCAGCGACATGGCGGAATATTCGCGCACGCCCGGCGCGAGGCCGAGAATGTCCTTGATATGCCGCAGCCGCGAGGCGAAGCGCCCCTCGAGGCCGCAGATCAGCGCATCCGCATCCCCGCGCCGCACGGCGATGGCACCGATCACCGTGGAATTGGTGCGCACCAGCGTGCGCGCGGCATCGGGGGTGATGCCCTTGCGCCCGGCCACGTCGAGATAGGTCGCGACGTAATCGCGATAGCGCGGATCGTCTTCCGGATTGACCAGCTCGAAATCCTCGCCCGGGCGGATCGAAAGACCGAAGCGCTTGAGCCGTGTCTCGACGACCGAGGGACGCCCGATCAGGATCGGTCTGGCGATGCCGTCTTCGAGCAGCACCTGGGCGGCGCGCAGGACGCGCTCATCCTCGCCCTCGGCATAGATCACGCGCTTGGGCTCGGCCCGCGCCTTGGTGATCAGCGGCTTCATCAGGAAGCCGGAGCGGAAGACGAAGCGTTGCAGCGAATCCTCATACGCCTCGACATCGGCAATCGGCCGGCGCGCCACGCCGCTCTCCATCGCGGCCAGCGCCACGGCGGGGGCGATGCGCAGGATCAGGCGCGGATCGAACGGGCTCGGGATCAGCGATTGCTTGCCGAAGGGCCGCGCCTCGCCGCCATAGGCGCGCGCCACCACTTCCGAGGGCGCCTCGCGCGCGAGCGCCGCGATCGCCTTGACCGCAGCCGCCTTCATCTCCTCGTTGATGGTGGTGGCGGCGACATCAAGCGCCCCGCGGAAGATATAGGGAAAGCACAGGACGTTGTTGACCTGGTTGGGATAATCCGAGCGCCCGGTGCAGATCATCGCATCGGGCCGCGCCGCCTGCGCCTCGTCCGGCATGATCTCCGGATTGGGATTGGCCAGCGCCATGATCAGCGGCCGCTCGGCCATTTTCTCAAGCAAATGCGGCTTGAGCACGCCCGCGGCCGAGAGGCCGAGGAAGACATCCGCGCCCGCGATCACGTCGGCGAGCGTGCGCGCCTGCGTATCCTGCGCATAGACGGCTTTCCAGCGATCCATCTGCGCCTCGCGCCCCTGATAGACCACGCCCTCGATATCGGTGACGGTGATGTTCTCGCGCTTCACGCCGAGCGTCACCAGCAGGTTGAGGCAGGCGATCGCGGCAGCGCCGGCGCCGGAGGTCACCACCTTGATCTGCGAGAGATCCTTGCCGGCGAGTACCATAGCATTGGTCACGGCCGCGCCGACGATGATCGCGGTGCCGTGCTGGTCGTCATGGAAGACGGGAATATCCATACGCGCCTTGAGCTGCTCCTCCACATCGAAGCATTCAGGCGCCTTGATATCCTCGAGATTGATGCCGCCGAAGGTCGGCTCCAGCGCGGCGACGACATCGACGATGCGTTCCACTTCATCGGCCTTGATCTCGATGTCGAACACGTCGATCCCGGCGAATTTCTTGAAGAGAACTGCCTTGCCCTCCATAACGGGCTTTGAGGCGAGCGGGCCGATATTGCCAAGCCCCAGAACGGCGCTTCCATTGGAGACGACGGCGACGAGATTCTGCCGTGCGGTCAGTTCGCCCGCCCTGTCCGCATCCTCCACGATCGCCTCGCAGGCCGCCGCCACGCCGGGCGAATAGGCGAGTGCGAGATCGCGCTGGTTGCCGAGCGGCTTGGTTGGCTGGATCTCCAGCTTCCCAGGTTTGGGATGCGTGTGGTAGACCAGAGCTGCGGATTTCAGATCATCGGATATGTTGCTGCCCACGGCCTTGCGCCCTTCTTCTCGTTGCATCGCCTCGCAGGCAATTCGTAGCCGCGTACGACGCCATCGGCAATCCTCATGCGTATCCGGCGGATCTGCAAAGCTGGTTTAACCGGATTCCGGCTGATCAGCCCTCGAGCGCCTGCGAAATCTCCAGCCACTCTTCTTCCGCCCGCTCCAGCGCCTCCGCCGCTTCGCCGCGCATGCGGGAAATCTCGGCGGCTTTCTGCGGATCGCGCCGGAAGGCCTCACCGTCACCGATGGCCGCGTCGATCTTGGCGATCACGCCGGTAAACTTCTCGATGCGTGCCTCGACCTGCGCGAGCTGCTTGCGCAAAGGCGCCTGTCGGGCGCGCTTCTCGGCTGCGGACTTGCGATCATCGTTGCGTGCGGGACGCTCTTCGCGACGGGCATCACGTCCGCTCGCCTCCTCCAGACCACCCGAGAGCACGAATTTGCGGTAATCCTCCATATCCCCGTCGAAGGGCTTGACCCGCCCGCCGCCAATCAGCCAGAGCCGGTCCGCGCAGGCCTCGACCAGAAAACGGTCGTGGCTGACGATGATCACCGCGCCGTTGAAATCGGCGATCGCCTCGACGAGCGCCTGACGACTGTCGATATCAAGGTGGTTGGTAGGCTCGTCGAGAATCAGCAGATGCGGTCCGTCAAACGCCGCGAGCCCCATCAAGAGCCGCGCCTTCTCGCCGCCGGAGAGCTTTTCGACCGGCGTATCGCCCTTGTTGCCCGGAAAGCCGAACCGGGCTGCGCGGGCGCGGATCTTCGCCTCCGGCGCACCGGGCATGCGCTCGGCCACATGCGCGACGGGGCTCGCCTGCGGGCGCAACTCGTCAAGCTGGTGCTGGGCAAAGTAGGCGACCTTCATCTTCGACGAGGCGACCATATCGCCCTTCATCGGTGTGAGCCGCCCGCCAATCAACTTGCAGAAGGTTGATTTGCCGTTGCCATTGGCGCCGAGCAGTGCGATCCGGTCGTCGGGCAGGATGGAAAGGCTGATCCTGTCCAGAACCGGTTTCTCATCGTAACCTGCAGCCGCGCCTTCCAGCGCGATCAGCGGCGGCGAGAGCAGCTTTTCGGGGCTGGGCAGATCGAAGGCAAGCGTCGCCTCCTCGGTGATGGTGACGATCGGCTGGAGCTTCTCCAGCCGCTTGAGCCGCGATTGCGCCTGACGCGCCTTGGTGGCCTTGGCGCGGAAACGGTCGACGAAGCTCTGAAGATGCTTGCGTTCGCTCTCCTGCTTGGCCGCGCTCTTTTGCAAAAGCATCTGCTTTTCTGCCCGCTGGCGGGCAAAGGACGTATAGCCGCCGCGATAGAGCGTCAGCTTCGCGCTATCGAGATGCAGGATGTGATCGACACAGGTATCGAGCAGGTCGCGGTCGTGGCTGATGACCAGCACCGTATGCGGATAGCGCGCGAGGTAATCGTAGAGCCAGAGCGTGCCTTCGATATCGAGATAGTTGGTGGGCTCATCGAGCAGCAGCAGATCCGGCTCTGAGAAGAGCACGGCAGCGAGCGCCACACGCATGCGCCAGCCCCCGGAGAAGGACGCGCACGGTCGCGCCTGTGCCTCGGCATCAAAACCCAGCCCGTGCAGGATCGCCGCCGCGCGCGCCGGCGCGGAATACGCCCCGATATCGGTCAGACGCGTCTCGATCTCGGCGCGGTGAACGCCCTCGGCGGTCTCGGCCTCGGTCATCAGCCGCGCACGCTCGGTATCAGCGGCGAGCACCACATCAATCAGGCTCTCCGGCCCGCCCGGCGCTTCCTGCGCCACGGTGCCGATGCGCCGGCCCTTCGGCATGCCGACCTGGCCGGATTCAGGCGAGAGTTCGCCCAGCAGAATGCGAAACAACGTCGTCTTGCCGGTGCCATTGCGCCCCACGATCCCCACCCGCGCGCCATCGGGCACCGCGAAGGAAGCGTTGTCGAGCAGAATGCGCTCGCCGAGCCGGTAGGTGAGATCATTGACGTGCAGCATGCGGCGACTTGTGCCGCCGCAGCGGCGGTTTTGCAAGAGGGATGAGATCCGCCACCCGTTCGCGACATATCTGTTACACAGCCGAGGGAATGATACTCTATGCTCACGCGCAAATCGAATCGCCAAGCCTCCGCAAAGGAACCAAGCATGCAATACCGCCCCCTCGGCCGCACGGGCCTTCAGGTCAGCGCCATCTGCCTCGGCAGCATGACCTGGGGTGAGCAGAACAGCGAGGCCGAGGGCCACGCGCAGATGGATTACGCCTTCGAACGCGGCATCAATTTCATCGACGCCGCCGAGCTCTACCCCATCCCGCCGAAGGCCGAAACGCAGGGCGCGACGGAGGAGATCATCGGCTCCTGGATGGCACAGCGGAAAAACCGCGCTGACGTCATCCTTGCCACGAAAGTGATCGGGCGCTCGCAGAATACCTGGTTCCGCGATGACGGTTCGCCGGCGGAGCTCTCCCGCGCGCAGATCATGGAAGCGGTCGACAAGAGCC
>NZ_DATGCW010000349.1:0-4862 GCF_035311605.1 Saliniramus sp. | reverse complement strand
CGGTTCGCCCGACGCGGTCGACTCCGTCGGCGCGCGGGCGGGCGGATCAGGCTGCAGTTCATGGATCGTGCCGATCTGCACTGGTGCCGGAACGGGCATGGCGGGCACAATCGGAGCGGGGTCGTTCATCTGCGCGGCAATCATGATCTCAAACTCGTCTCGCATGTCTGATGGCATCGCGTCCTTGCGATGAGCAGGACATTCGATGCGGAACGCGACCGCCGCGCGGCGTGATCATGGCGAATTTGGGGATTCCGGTTAACGGGAATTGACCGTCACGGCGATTCCAGGCCCGCACGGGGCCCGGAACGACACGAGGTATTTGGCACACGCTGCGATCATGTCTTGCGATAGCGCCGCGCGATCAGTGCATCGAGGGAGAGCATGCCGGGGCCGCGTGCCACCACATAGAGGAACGCCACCGCCCAGAGCCCGTGCGTCACCCAGGCACCGGGATAGACGAAGATCTGGATCACAGCCGTCATGATCAGGAGCGACAGCGCCGCGTAGCGCGTGGCGAGGCCGATCACGAGGAGCACCGGGAAGACGTGCTCGGCCATGGTCGCCAGATAGGCCGCGAGCGCCGGATCGATGATCGGCAGGGCGTATTCATGCTCGAAGAGAAAGAAGGTCGAATCCTTCAAGGAAAAGCCATCGACCTTGGTGCGTCCGCTCAGCCAGAACACGGCGGCGGGGAAGATGCGGGCCGCCAGCGCGATCAGTTCATGCGGGGTTTTCGCCATGATGCCGTTTCCGCTCTCGATCCAGGCGGCAAGGCGCTGGACGAGCGGTGGTCTGGCGCTCTGGGCGGCGGGGGTTTCGACGGCATTCATGGCTGGTCTCCGGTCGAGGTTGTCGAATTGTCGAGGGTGAGCGCGCTCACGAGGCCGAGCGAGAGGGCGCGCCCGAGGGCGAGACCGGGTTCGCAGGCGCGATCGCGCGCATGGGCGGATTCGGCGGCCTCGGCGAAATCCGGATCGGCTTGCAGCGCGGCGATGAAGGCGGCTTCGCCGGGTGATACGGCGAGCGTGATCACGGCGTCATGCGGGCGCGCGACCAGCGTGGTCTCGGGCTGCGGCGCGGTGATCCGCTGCGGCGTCGCGCCCGGCTGGTTCATTCGCCAGATGGTGAAGGCGGGGTAGTCCGAGGCAACGAGGCGCAGGCTCGGATGCAGCGTGATGCGCAAGGCGCCCGGATCAGCTTGTGCGAATTCCGCCAGCGCGGCGGGCGCGACCGGCTCGGAATCGGCGGCGCGATAGGCCTCGCCGCGCGCATATTCGATGCGTGCCACATCGGCGAGATAAGGCAGGCTCTGCGCCGGCGGGAAGGCGGCGAGGAAGGCGGGGAAAACGTCGCCATATTCCATCAGGACCGGCGAACGCGGCGGATGCGCCCGGATGAAGGCATGGGCGACACCCTTGAAGAAGGTCGCGCCGACGAGGCGTTCGATCACCGGGAACCGCGCTTTGAGCGCCTTGATCAGGCTGCTCGCGACATTGTTGCGATAGACCGCGAAACGTGCTTGCGCGATCGCGGGCGGATAGGGGGCGAGGCCGGCGGGCAGCGCATCGTCGAACAATGCGCGCGCGAAGGCGGCTTCGCCTGCGACCGGCGCATCATGCGGCATCGACATGACGGCCTCCCGATGCGCGCGCCGCGTCGAGAACGGCCCGCGCGCGTTCCGCTTCCGCCATCAGGATCGCGAAGTCGGGCACGTCGTTGTCCCATTCGATCAGGGTCGGTGCCCGCCCGGTGCGCGCGAGGGTTTCCGCATAGAGTGTCCAGACCGGATCGGCCACGGGAGAGCCGTGGGCATCGATCAGAAGCGGTGAACCGTCGGGCAGCGTATCCGCGTCATGGCCGCCGAGATGGATCTCGCCGACGGCGGCAAACGGGAAATCCGCAAGATAGGCGCGCGCGTCGAGCCCGTGATTGACGGCGGAGACAAAGACATTGTTGACGTCGAGCAGGAGGCCGCAGCCGGTGCGCGCGACGATCTCGCGCAAGAACTGCGTTTCTCCGAATGTATTCTCGGCGAAGGCGACGTAGGTCGAAGGATTCTCGAGCAGCATCTGCCGCCCCAATCGCTCCTGCACCTGGTCGATGTGATCGCAGATGATGGCGAGCGTCGCCTGCGTATAGGGCAATGGCAGCAGGTCGTTGAGAAAGGCATTGTCATGGCTCGACCAGGCGAGATGCTCTGAGAAGCTCTCCGGCTGATAGCGCTCGCAGAGGCTCGCGAGGCGCGTGAGATGATCCGCATCGAGCGGGCCGGCTCCGCCGATCGACAGGCCGACACCATGCATGGAGAGCGCATAATCCGCCCGCAACCGCTCCAGCCGTCGATGCACCGGGCCGCCTGCAGCCATGTAGTTCTCGGCATGGATCTCGATGAAGGCGAGATCGCGCCTTTGCGCGGTGAGTGCCTCGAAATGCTCCGCCTTGAACCCGATCCCGACGCCTTCCGGCAGATGGGAGGCGTTGCTTGTCATATTCATGCCACTCTCCTTTTCTCGACGCTCTGTTCGTCACCCGCGCGCCCGATGAAGCGTGATCTCCCCTCTCCCTCCGAGGAGAGGGGCCGGGGGTGAGGGGCGCTGATGCAGGGCGAATTGCATCACCGGGAAACGTCGCGGTTCCACCCTCACCCCTGTCCCCTCTCCGCAAGGGAGAGGGGAACGCCGGCATCCATCGCTCCGCTCGAAGCGTCAGCCGCGCGCCAGGATCAGGCCGGGCGTTCGATTTCTTCCAGCGAGCCGGGGCCGTGGGGCGTATCGATATCCGCGCAGGTCCCGGCGGGAACGAGGGTCCAGGCATTGCCCTGGTAATCAACAGTGGAAGTGCCGGCGCAGGTTGTGCCGGGGCCGGCGGCGCAATCGTTCTCGCCGGCCAGAGAGATGCCGTAGCACTTCTCCATTTCGTCGGCATGCGCCGCGCCGGGGACAGCGGCGAAGCTCAGCGCCATGGCGACGGAACCGGCGAGCGCCAGTGATTTGGTGTGCAGCTTTCTATCCGACATGAGTCATTCCCTTCTGTGTTGCGTGACGGAAACCGCGTCAGCTTCCGTGAAGGGGTTCGTGCCGGCACCGCATTTCGTTACGCCGCGCACGCTCTTGTGTTCGTGCGCTCACATCCGCTCACGGATGTGTCATCACGCCGCAGGGTGGTCAGGGCAAAATCGCAGCGGGACTCGCTGACAGTGGTTTTGGTTCCCGGGGTCTCGATCCGGCTTTACCGGATATTCGTCATTGGCGTGCATCCTTGGCAGGAGAACTCAGGGCCGGGTTTGCATCGGACGATGTGCGGGCCCGTTTCAGCAATGTGATGCGAGTCTGCCATGTCGATCCTCACCATTCTTGTTCTCGCCGGTCCGGCGCTGATCATCCTCGCAGCGATCTACGACGTCTTCACGATGACGATCCCGAACTGGCTGTCGCTGGCGCTGGGCGGATTGTTCGTCGTGACCGTCCCGTTTCTTGGACTGGACTGGTGGACAATCGCCATGCATGTCGCAGCCGGGGCGCTGATCCTCGCCATCGGCATTGCGATGTTCGCCGCCGGCTGGGTTGGTGGCGGCGATGTGAAGCTTGCGGCTGCGACCTGTCTGTGGGTCGGTTTCAGCCTGATGATCGAATACTTCTTCATTGCCGCGATCTTCGGCGGCATCCTGACGATCTTCATCCTGCTGATGCGCCGCCTGCCCTTGCCGGCTACAGCCCAGCGGGTCGACTGGATCGAGCGACTGCACAATCCGGCGAACGGCGTGCCCTACGGCGTTGCGCTGGCCTTCGGCGCCATCCTCGTGTTTCCGCGCACCACGCCGTGGCTTGCCGTGGCGATGATGTGAGTTGATGATTCCCGGATATGACGGAGCAGCGCGCGGTCGAGGTCGCCGGGCGATGCAGGCAGGCCCGGGAAAACGCTTCCCGAGCGCAAAAAAACATTGAAATTTTTTTCAGAAATGATAATTGAGCATCGTTAATTAATTTTTATTCTACATTAATGAGGTATCCATGATTGCACCACTTGCTCCTCTCCCGTCCATGTCAACTCCTGACGCGAAAACGGCTGCCCCGTCTTCCGGCTTCGAATTGGCTTCCAAGGCGGAACCCCCTCCCATCAAAGGGCTGAACAGCCTGGGTGCCACGCAAGCCCAGCTTATCGCCTGTACCGGGATCCCTGATCTCGAAAGCCCTGCGGTTATGCGTCTTGGGGGCTTCGATCTCGACTTTCTTGTCGATCGTGCGCGTCAGGAGAACGCATTCGTCGGTCGCGACCATGCGCCGTCAGTGATCCTTGTCCACGATTCGGATTATGACGCGCTCAATGACCTTGCCGCCAAGCTGAAGGACTTCAGCGGTGATATCGTCGAGCCCGGCGGTCACGTGGCCATTACCGGTCCGCGCGGCACGTATTCTGCCGCAGACCTGCAGGCCGCCGCCGATGAATCCGGATTGACGATCCTCGTCGCCGAAGGCGGTCGCAGCGGTGCGACCGTCTACCGCCCGGGTGCCGATGAGGCCGAGTTCGATCCCAATATCAGCGTCGATGACGGCGGCGCCATGACCCGCTGCCCGGGCCCCGGCTCCATCGATTTCGGTAACTGATCGCCTGACCATACCGCATGGTTCTACCTGCTTTGACCACCTCCGCGACACGCTTGCGGGGGTGGTTCGCGTCTTGTCACCCCGCGAGAAACTGCCAGATCAGGAAGCCCACGGCGAGGAATGGCAGGCTGCGGCCCACGATGAATATCCGCCACGACCACCAGCGGCTCTTGGCGCCCAGCGCATAGACGATCTTTTCCGGCGGCATCAGCCAGCAGAGTAACCCCGCCCCGATTACCCCGGAAGCGATCACCG
>NZ_DATGCW010000348.1:0-20435 GCF_035311605.1 Saliniramus sp. | reverse complement strand
CACTGCGAGCGCGGTGCGCCGGCGCGTCGGTGTCAACGAGGCGGGCGCCGAGCCGGTCCAGCCGACGGCGGAGGCGCTCGGGATTTGATGTCACGGTCTGATATGCGAGATCGAACACCGTTTCGACAGCAGCTTTCTGGTTGCTGCTGTGGATATCGTCGCCATACGAAACGCTGCCCGGATCATTGCGCTGGTTCAAGGCCAGGTCATGATGCGTCACGCCACCAATCCCTGTAAATCTGGCAACAAGCAAATCCCTCTATAATGTAATTACATCATTATGGCTCTGTTTGGAATATACTTGCTGTCAGAATACTAGTTCAATAGCTTTTAATTATATAGTTATGATTGTAGAATTACATTTAAGAGTATACCTTGGGGCCCGTCTTAACCAATCAAGAGGGCCCAACAATGATCCGTCACTTCAGCCAAATCACCCGTGCCGCCGGCGTTTTCTCTCTCGGAGCAGCGTTTCTCGTCGGAACCCCTGTGCTCAGGGCGCAGGCAGCACCTGAACTCGAGTTTCATTCCGGCTCGGCCGGTGGCTCGTTCCTGCCATACGCACAGGCTGCTTCGCAGGTAATCACGGAATCCGGGGTGGCCTCTGTCGAGGCTGTGGAATCGGGCGGATCGAATGCAAACCTCGCTGCAATCGAGGAATCAGATACCGTCCTTGCAACCGTGTTTCTCGGCTCTGCCAACGCTGCGGCGAATGGTACTGGTGCGTTTGACGGCACCCCGACGATGAACACCCGCGCACTTTTCCCGATGTACATGACGTCATTTCAGATCGCGGCGCGCGTTGATGCCGGAATTGGCGCGTTTATGGACCTCGACGGTCGGCGCGTTGGTGCCGGTCCTGCTGGCGGGCCGGCTGAAAACTATCTGACGGCACTTGCAGAAGTTGTTGGAATTTCACCGGTGATCGTCAACGCAAGTTCGGCAGAGCATGTCGATCAGATGGTGGCGGGCGAGATCGAGGCGCTCTGGCAGGGCGCAAGTGTTCCCGTTCCTGCCATCGTCGCATCTGCCGAACAGACGGATGCGATCGTATTCGGTCTGACTGATGACGAGATCGAGGCGATGCTCGACCTCTTCCCGTTCATGGCGCCGACAGAGGTCGCGCCCGGAGTTTACCCCGGTCAATCCGACCCGATTCATAGCGTCGCCGCGTGGAACTTCGTTATGACGAGTTCGGAAATGTCTGACGAACTCGCCTATCAGATCACTAGCGCGGTACTCTCGCGCGATGACCTTGAGGAAGTTTTGCCGCTGCTGGCGCTCACGCGGGCTGAGAACGCGGTCTCTAACCGGATCATCCAGTTTCACCCGGGTGCTATACGCTATTATGAAGAGGTTGGTGTAGCGCTTCCATGATAGATCGCTATACTTTGACCATCAATTCCTGACCCGCAGCTGGCTTCGCGTACGCGCGGAGCCACAGTTCTGTTCGACTGCGCGACTCCAGCCGTAGAAAGGGTTGGTTCAGGATTCGAAGTTGCTGCAATAGCGACGGCGGATGTGCTCGGGATTTGAATTCCCGCCGGAACGCGTTTTTTCAGGAAAGGTGTGACGAGAAGGGCGCCGGGCGCGAGCAGAACGAAGCCCCAGAGGATCATCGAGGCGGTCCAGCCGACGGCGGAGGCGCTGGCGGTGTAGCTGCCCGATCGCGATCCGCAGACATGCGGCGAAGGCGGTGGTGCCGCAAGCGCATGCGGACACGATGCGGCGTCATGCTCCCGATTTCCGTTGTTTTCCGGCCCGTTTCGTCACCGGTCCGACGCCGTTTCGCGCGCAAAACCTGTGCAAAATCCGGGAATTCGCGCGCGAATACGCCGTTTTCAATTCGGTATGCTTGACCGCGCCCGGTGCATTAATACATATGAATACAGTTCGGCGTCACAATACGGAGCGGGTCATATCAAGCTGGGCTGTTTGGTTCAGGGAACCCGGTAACGTCTCAGCATAACGGATCGACAGTGTACGAAAATCAGGATCAAAAGCTTCGCAGTGTCGAGGCAGGGGCAGAAGCGGGGGCGGATACGCGCGAGGGCATGCGGGCCCGTCTGCGTGCGGCCATTACCGATAAACTCGTCTATGCCGTGGGCAAGGATACGGCTCATGCCAGCATGCATGACTGGTATCTCGCGACTGCTCTGGCCGTGCGCGACCGGATTGTCGACCGCTGGATGGAATCGACCCGCGAGACCTACCGTCAGGAGGGGAAGCGGGTCTGTTATCTCTCCCTTGAATTCCTGATCGGGCGCAATTTTCGCGATTCGGTGAGCAATCTCGGCCTGATGGAGCCGCTCGTCGAGGCGTTGGGCGATCTGGGCGTGGATCCCGATCTGTTGCGTGAGCAGGAGGCCGATGCGGCGCTCGGCAATGGCGGTCTGGGGCGGCTGGCCGCCTGTTTCATGGAGAGTCTCGCGAGCCTGTCCCTGCCCGCGATCGGCTACGGGATCCGCTATGATTACGGGCTGTTCCGGCAGGTCATCGTCGACGGATCGCAGCATGAAGTGCCCGAGGACTGGCTCAATGTCGGCAATCCATGGGAGTTCGAGCGGCCGGAAGCGACCTACAGGATCGGCTTCGGCGGCACGACGCGCGACGAGACCGACGCAGACGGGCGCATGCGTCGCGTCTGGCAGCCGGCGGAAACCGTGATCGCCAAGGCCTACGACACCCCGGTCGTGGGCTGGCGCGGGGCGCATGTGAACACCTTGCGGCTGTGGTCGGCGCGCGCGTCCGAGCCGCTCATGCTCGATGCGTTCAATCATGGCGATTACGTCGGCGCAATGGCGCACAGGGCGCGGGCCGAAGCAATCTCGCGGGTGCTCTATCCCAGTGATGCGACGCCGGCCGGCTACGAATTGCGTCTGCGGCAGGAATATTTCTTCACCGCCGCATCGCTGCAGGATCTCGTGCGCCGACATCTCAGTCAATTCCAGGGCCTCGACAACCTGGCCGATCATGTCGCGATCCAGCTCAATGACACGCATCCCGCCATCGCGGTGGCGGAGCTGATGCGCATTCTGGTGGACGAGAAGGGGCTCGACTGGGAACGGGCCTGGGAGATCACCCGCGAGACGCTGTCCTATACCAACCACACGCTCCTGCCGGAAGCGCTCGAAACCTGGGCCGTGCCGCTGATGGAGCGGCTCCTGCCGCGTCATATGGAGATCATCTACCGGATCAACTGGCTGCATCTCGAGGCGGTGGCGGCCCTGCCGGGCGCTGATGACAGGCTCGGCAGGGCGCTGTCGATCATCGATGAGGAGAACGGCAAGCGCGTGCGCATGGGGCATCTCGCCTTTGTCGGGTCACGCAAGGTCAATGGTGTTTCGGCGTTGCATACCGATCTGATGCGCGAGACCGTTTTCGCCGATCTTCATCGCATGTTTCCAGACCGCATCACCAACAAGACCAACGGCGTCACCTTCCGGCGCTGGCTGCAGCAGATCAATCCGCGCCTCACCCGTCTCATCATCGAGACCATCGGGCCACGCATGCGCGATCACCCGCAGGCACTGCGTGACCTGGAGCAGCATGCCGATGATCCGGCATTTCAGCGCGCCTTCGCCGATCAGCGCCTGGCGGCCAAGCAGGATCTCGCCGGATTGATTCGCGCCCGCACCGGCGTCAGCGTCGATCCGACGGCGATGTTCGACGTGCAGATCAAGCGCATTCACGAATACAAGCGCCAGCTTCTCAACCTGCTCGAGGCGGTGGCGCTCTACAACGCCATCAAGGCCGATCCCGATGCCAACTGGGTGCCACGGGTCAAGATCTTCGCGGGCAAGGCGGCGGCGAGTTACGCGCAGGCGAAGCAGATCATCCGCCTCGCGCATGATCTGGGTGCGGTGATCAACAATGATCCCGCCATCGGGGACAAGCTGAAGCTCGTCTTCCTGCCGAATTACAATGTGAGCCTCGCCGAGGTGATCATCCCCGCTGCTGATCTCTCGGAGCAGATTTCCACGGCCGGGATGGAGGCCTCGGGCACCGGCAACATGAAGCTCGCCCTCAACGGTGCGCTCACCATCGGCACGCTGGACGGGGCCAATGTCGAGATGCGCGCCCATGTCGGGCCGGAGAACATGACGATCTTCGGCCACGACGCTCAGGAAGTCGCGGCCCTGCGCGATACGGGTTACTGCGAGGCCTCGACGCTGGACCGATCGACGCGGCTCGCGCGCGTGCTTTACGAAATCGAGACCGGACTGTTCTCGCCCGATGAGCCGCGCCGCTATTCATCCCTGACCGAGGCCGTCGCCTGGCGTGACCGCTACATGATCGCTGCCGATTTCGACGCCTATTGGCAGGCACAGCGCGATCTTGATGCGCTCTGGCTCCGCCCGGACGAATGGTGGCGCAAGGCGATCCTGAACACGGCCCGGATGGGCTGGTTCTCCTCGGATCGCACGATCGGTGAATATGCGCAGGACATCTGGCGCGTGCGCCCGCTGATTCACAGCGCCTGACGCGGGGCGTGTGAAGCAGCGCTGCCATGGGTGACGCGATGACGCGCAGCGGGCATCAGGACTGCTACAGATCCAGCCCGTAGAGGTCCCGGCGCAGTGTCTCCACGATCGGTTCCAGCCTCGGCATGGTGGGGTAGAGGCTGAGCGCCTGTTCGTAGCTTGCCAGCGCGGCGGCCTCGTCCCCGATTTCACGCAGGATATGGCCCAGCCCGGCCCAGGCGCTAAAATGGCGCGGCTCCAGCGTCACCGTACGGTGGATATCAGCCATCGCGGCCAGCGGATCACCCAGGCGGTGGAAGGCGACGGCGCGCCTGTTCCATGCTTCGGCCCAGTCCGGCTGCATCGCGATGATGCGATCGAGCAGTTCCACAGCCAGCGCATCGTCGCGCTCGCGCATCGCCTGCCGTGCACGGGTCATCAGCAGGTCCGCCGTATCCGAACCCGAGCGCAGCCAGCGTCTGTTGATCATCAGCACCACGCCGCGCGCCTCCGCAGCACCCTCTGCTTCCCCCAGCCGCACGAACAGATCGTCGAGCGTCGCATCGTTGCGCGCCGGAGGACGCTGCAGCAGCGCCTCGCTGATCACGATAGCCTTGCGACCGGCGCGGGTGACCTTGTCGGTGGCCTGTGATTCGGCGCCGGAGCCGGACAGGGTTTCACCGGGCGGCTGGGCGGGCCGGATATCGGGTTTCCCGTTGATTGCGGGTTCGGGGAGGACGCGCACGGACAGTTCCGCCGAGAGGGCGGGGCCGGCGAGAATCGCGATCAGGGCGACCGACGAAAAGAAGCGCATTCGCAATGATGCTGAAAACGGTCTCCATCGTCAATTCACATCCGCGTGCGACCCGGTGTAGCGCTGATCGCTTCGATCCTGCACGCTGACCAACCGTGACTGGCCAGAGCGCACCGGGCATGGCTTTTTGCTGAAAGACTTGCGTTTTGTCATCATTTCGTGAAACCGGTATGTGACCCACGAGGCCTGCGGATCATGCCGCACTGACGGGCTGTATCTGCTTCGAGCATGCGGCATATCATGGTTGCGGATCATTTTGCCCAGTGAGGGCCGGGGAGCTTCCGGGAATGGTGTCTACCATCGAGAAAATCTCGTCGATCGACAGTCCGGATCCGCGTCCGGCAGCGTGCGTCACAGGTGGTTTGCCGGCAGCCGTGGCAAAACCCGCAGGAGCCGTTGCCGACAATATGCGCCACGCGGACGCCTTCCTTGATCATGTGCGTTTCGATCATGCGGTCGGGATATCCCTCGGGCGTATCGGCAATCTCGAACTACGGCTGGCACAGGGGGAGGGGGATGTCGTGCGTGCGCAACGGCTGCGTTATCAGGTCTTCTACGAGGAAATGGCTGCGCAGCCTGATGCATTCGCATTGCTCACCGGTCGTGACGCCGACGCTTTCGATGCCATATGCGATCATCTGCTGGTGCTCGATCACGTCAAGGGGGATGCGCCGAAGGTGGTTGGAACCTATCGGCTGCTGCGCCAGGAGGTGGCGCGGCGCCATCGTGGGTTCTACACCGCCACGGAATATGCCATCGGCCCGGTGCTCGAGGCGCATCCGGATGCGAACGTCCTCGAACTCGGGCGTTCCTGCGTGCTTGCGCCTTACCGTAACAAGCGTACGGTGGAATTGCTCTGGCATGGCATCTGGAGCTATGTGCTGCGCCATCGTATCGATGTGATGCTCGGCTGTGCGAGCCTTACGGGCTCCGATCCCGAGGCGCTCGCCCTGCCGCTGAGTTTCCTTGCGCATTTCGCGCAGGCGCCTGGGGAATGGTGCGCCCGTGCGCATGCCCATCTGCACGTACCGATGGCGCGCATGCCGCGCGAGGCGATCGACCCGCGAGCGGCGCTCGCCTCCCTGCCGCCCCTGATCAAGGGCTATCTGCGGCTGGGAGCCGGTTTCGGTGACGGCGCTGTGGTCGACCGGCAATTCGGAACCACCGATGTGCTGGTGGTGCTGCCGGTCTCGCGCATCAATCCGCGCTACATCGCCCATTTTGGCGCGGATGCCGCGCGCCACGCGTGACCGGGCTCCCATGAGAAGCGCCCGTCCCGACGGAGTCGGACCGGGCGCTTCGTGGCCTTGCGTTCAGATCGCCTGCCTCAGATCAGCTTCTGCGGCGCGGCGGCGCGAATATCGGCATCGACGTCGTTCTCGAAGCGTTTGAAATTCTCCTGGAACATGTCGATGAGCTTCTGCGCCGTCTCGGCGAAGGCGGCCTTGTCCTGCCAGGTCTTGTGCGGGGTCAGGATATGCGGCTCGACGCCCGGCACATGGGTGGGCACGGCCAGCCCGAAATACGGGTCTCGGCGGAAATCGGCCTTGGAGAGCGAGCCGTCCAGCGCCGCCGTCAGAAGCCGACGGGTGACGCGGATCGGCATGCGCCGACCGATCCCGTGCTTGCCGCCGGTCCAGCCGGTATTGACCAGCCAGCAATCCACATGGTGGCGCGCGATCAGTTCACGCAGCAGATTGCCGTAGATTGAGGGCGGGCGCGGCATGAAGGGGGCGCCGAAACAGGTCGAGAAGGTCGCCTGTGGCTCGGTCACGCCCTTCTCGGTGCCCGCTACCTTGGCGGTATAGCCGGAGAGGAAGTGATACATCGCCTCGGCGCTGGTGAGCTTGGCGATGGGAGGCAAGACGCCGAAAGCGTCGCAGGTGAGCATCACGATGTTCTTGGGATGCCCGCCGCGCCCGGTCTCGCTGGCATTGGGGATGAAGTCCAGCGGATAGGCGCAGCGCGTGTTCTCGGTCCTGGAGCCGTCGTCGAAATCGGGCATGCGCGTTTCGGGATCGATCACCACATTCTCGAGCACCGTGCCGAAGCGGCGGGTGGTGGCATGGATCTCGGGCTCGGCATCGGCGGAGAGCTTGATCGTCTTGGCGTAGCAGCCGCCTTCGAAATTGAAGATGCCGTTGGGGCCCCAGCCGTGCTCGTCATCGCCGATCAGCGGACGGTCGGGATCGTTGGAGAGCGTCGTCTTGCCGGTGCCCGAGAGGCCGAAGAACACGGCCACGTCCGAGGGGCTCGACATGTTGGCCGAGCAATGCATCGGCATGACGTTCTTCTCGGGCAGGATGTAGTTCAGATAGGTGAAGACCGATTTCTTCATCTCGCCGGCATAGGAGGTGCCGCCGATCAGCACGATCTTGCGGGAGAAGTCGATGGCGATCACCGTCTCCGAGCGACAGCCGTGGCGGGCCGGATCGGCGCGGAAGCTCGGCAGGTCGATGATGGTCAGGTCCGGCTGGAAGGAGGGCAGCAGGTCACGGTCGGGCCGGCGCAGGAGGTTGCGGATGAACAGCGAATGCCAGGCGAATTCGGTGAAGACCCGCGCGCGCACCCGATAGGCCGGATCGGCACCGCCGAACAGGTCCTGCGCGAACAGCTCCTTGCCTTCCGCGTGGGCGATGAAATCCTGAAGCAGCGTATCGAACTGCTCCGGCGTGATCGCGCCATTGGCATCCCACCAGATCTTGTCGTCGGTGGCAGAATCGCGGACGACGAACTTGTCCCTGGGCGAGCGGCCCGTATGCACGCCCGTCTCCGCGACCAGCGCGCCGCCGGCAGCGAGCCCCGCCTCGCCCCGCTTCAGGGATTCCTCGTAGAGCGCCGGCGCCTCGAAGTTCCAGTGGACACGCGCGAGATTGCGCAGGCCGATCGCCTCTGCCCCATTCGCGCGATTGAATACGCCGATATTCTCCAAGAGACTATCCTCCCTGTTGATTGCGCCCGTGTCCCGTTATCGGGAACGGCGTCCGGAGTCCCGTGCGGGCCCGGCGACCATCACGCACCCGGCCCGTTCGACAATATTCGCAGCGCACCGGCGCTCCGGCAATGCGAAAGCCGGCAAAGCCCGACGGCATCCGTCCCGGATGCCGCGCCCGTCGCGCCCGAAAGACTGCGAACGCGCCTTTCAATAAATGCGCAGAGCGAGACGTCAACCGGGAACGGGCGGATTGCCACTTCCAAGGGGACAATCAACCCAGACAATCTGATGCAATTTAAAGATGTAATAGCCATTGCGTTCTCGCCCAGCTGGCTTTAGGGGTAAATTTCACGTTATGAAACGCGTTATGAGAAAATTTACGAAAATTTGGAGGTATTATCATGAGCGAAACACAGCTCCGGACCACACCACGCGAACAAGCCTTGTCGGATTCCCAACGCGACGCGCTCGAACAGAAATTAGCACCAATCGTTTATCCCGACGATCGATTCGATGAGTATGTGAAAACAATCAAGGAAGTCGCACATGATCTGAGTGGCGTGTTTGCGCCTCTGGGAGCGTTCCTCAATACCGATGTTCAACCGGATCAGCGTCCGGGATCAATTAAATTGACAAATCTGCCTGTTTCGGAATCAATAGAAAGGCCGCCATTGAATCATTCTGATCTGATTAGGATTTATAAAAAAGATTACATTTCAGAAAATATATTGACAGCTGTTGCTGTAAAGTTTGGTGAGCCATACTCAATGTATTGCGAAGGACAAGGTTTGATCAACAACCTTATTCCTACAAGAAGAACGTCATCGGAAATAACTGGACTTGGGGCGGACTCTGATCTGCGCTTTCATGCCGAGAACGCTGCCCTGCGCTTTTTAACCGGTCGCGATTGCTCGCCGTCGGCATTGTTGCTGACCGGTGTCAAACAGGAGGCCAATCCACCGAAGACCAGGCTGAGCGATGCGCGGCTTGCGTTGAAGTTGCTCAGCGCAGCTGAGCGCTCAATTCTGCAACGCCCGTCATATGCAGTAAAGCTTCCCTACCGTTGGCGCGGGTACGCGTCGGGTTACGACATGCTTCACACGCGCATGATCCCGTTGATCGAGGAGGATCGGCACGGCTTGATCGTGCATGCGGCATTCTACGGAGACATGATCGGCTACTGCGCAACTGCGGAGGCGGAGCGCGCCGCCCAGGCGTTCGAACAGGCCCTCGAAAGCGTGGCTTATGATGAGATTATATCGCCCGGCGAAATCGTTGCGATCGATAACCGGACAACACTGCACGCGCGAACGCCCTTCAAGGCCAGTTTCGACGAAGCGGGACGAGCACAACGATGGGTACAACGGCTTTTCATTACGGCGGACTTGGATGTCTTCGGAGATTGGGCTGCCCCCCGAGAGCGCGTTTTTGCTCCAACTTTCGAGGTCCCCCCTCGGAAAGTCATATCGGCTTGAAAGGCAACTAAAAAATGCTAAAATTTATAAAATAAACTGTAAATAGAAAATATGGCGGTTCTACACAATGCGTGCGAAGCTAGCAGTGCTCCATCGCAAGGGTCCGACGATTCTCGCATTCGGCATCATACTCGGTCTGGCCTTTCCGGTTCTCGCGGACTTCGCGAGACCGGCATTGCCAGGCACGGTCTTCGCGTTCGTGCTCGGGACGCTGCTGCGGGTCGAGCCATCCCTGATCATGGTGCAGGCGCGCCGGCCTTCGGTCGGCCTTGTCTTTCCCGTGATCATCGCGTTTCTGGCACCTGCTATCGCCGCGGTCGCGGTTTCGCTGATGGCCCTACCCGACGATCTCGCCATCGCCGTCGTTCTGGCGGCGGCGGCGCCACCGACCACGACGACGGTGGCCGTTGCGCGCATGCTCGGGCTGAACGGCGCGCCGCCGCTGGCGGCCCTCTTGATCGCGACGATCGCCGCCCCGCTGACGGTGCCGATCGTTGCCGATTTTTTCGGTGGCCCGCAGATCAGCGCGCTCGCCCTCGCGCAGGGGCTGGTGCTGATCATCGGCGGGGCGATGCTGGCGGCCGCGCTGTTGCGGCATTTCTGCGCGGAAGGGCTCGTGCGCAACGGCGATTACATCGACGCAGCCATCGTGCTCTCGCTGCTCGTCTTTTCGCTCGCCACCATGGCGGGCGTGCGGGCCCGTATCGAGGCCGAACCGCTTTTCGCTCTGGGCGTGATCGTCCTCGCCTATGCCAGCAATATCGGCCTGCAATGTATCGGTGCGCTGATCCTGCCCGGTGATGTCGGGACGCGTCTCGTCAATGGCCTGACACTCGGCAACAAGAATGTGGGGCTGGTCTGGGCGGCGCTCGGCGCGCAGGTCAGCCCGACCATGGCCTTGTATTTCGCAGCCTGCCAATTGCCGATCTTCACCCTCCCCCGCGCCGTCCAGCTGCTGTTCGAGCGGCTGCAACGCCGGGGCTCGCGCAGAAGCCGCGCCCCCTGCAAGCCCTGAGGAAAACCGATGCTGGACCTTTTTCCCGACCCGGCACCTTCCGATCAGCGGAAGCTGGTGATCGAAAATATCGGATTGCTGCTCTCCGGGCGGCTGGAAGAGCCGATCCTCGACGCGGATACGATCGTTGCCGTCGGCGGCATGATCGTCGAGATCGGCAAGGCGTCAGATTGTGATACCGATGGTGCCGACATCATCGTCGATGCCTGCGGCACGACCGTCTGCCCCGGTCTGATCGACGGTCATACCCATCCGACCTTCGGGGAATACAGCCCGCGCACGGACAACCATTCCTGGATCTTCAACTGCCTGCATGGCGGCACCACGACGATGATCTCGGCCGGTGAGGTGCATATCGCCGGACGTCCGTCGGACCGAATCGGCGTCAAGGCGCTCGCAATCGCGGCGCAGCGCAGCTTTTCGGCTGCGCGCCCGGCAGGGGTCAAGATGATCGCCGGCGCGCCGCTTCTGGAAGAGGGGCTTCTGGAGGAGGACTTCCAGGAGATGGCCGAGGCCGGGATCGAGCTCATCGGCGAAGTCGGGATCGGATCCGTGGCGGATGTAGAGACCGCGAGCAGGATGGTCGCCTGGGCCCGCGCCAACGGCATGCGCAGCCTTACCCATACGGGCGGGCCTTCGATACCGGGTTCGCGCCTCATGGCGGCGGAGGAGATCATCGAGATCGACCCGGACGTGATCGGGCATATCAACGGCGGACATACCGCCTTCGCGCATAGCGAGATACGCTGCCTGTGCGAGGGGTGCTCCAGAGCCATCGAGATCGTCCATAACGGCAATTCCTTCGCCGCGCTCTACGCATTGCGTCTGGCCACGGAGATGGGGCAGCTGGAGCGTATCGTGCTGGGGACCGATGGCCCGTCCGGTGCGGGCGTGCCGGCATTGGGCATGTTGCGGATGATCGCGATGCTGGCGAGTTTCGGAGAATTGCCGGCGGAAAAGGTCTTCTGCTTCGCCACCGGCAACACGGCGCGGGTGCACCAGCTTCCACAGGGTGTCATCGCCCCGGACAGGCCCGCCGATCTCCTGATCATGGATCGCGCGCAAGGCACTGCCGGGCGCACGCTCCTCGAAAGCGTGGAACTCGGCGATCTTCCGGGGATCGGCATGGTGCTGATCGACGGCGTTCCGCTGTTGCGGCCATCGCGCAACACACCACCGGCAACGGTGCTCCCGACGGCCCGGCGTGTGCTGCGCTGAGTTTTTTGCCGGGATATCGTCAAGATGACTGCCCCTCCCTCCGCGCCTTACGTCTCCCGCGCCTTCCTCGCCAGATCCACCAGCACGGCGCGCAGGGCCTCCTGGGTGGTGACGCGGGTGGGGAAGGGGATGCGGGTGCAGCGGTCGCCGCAGGCGAGGTCGAGGCCTTCCGGGTCGAGGCCGGTGGTGCGCCAGATACCGCCCGGCACAGATTCGTCATCCGGCGTCGAAGCGCCATCACCATCCACGCCCGTACCCGCGAGGCGGGTGGCGTAGAGCGCGAGCGCATCGGCATGGTCTTCGTTCATATGCGCCACCGCGCCGTCATGGGCGGCGAGGAGGGACTCGGCGCCGGTGAGATCGAGGATCAGATCATCATGCGTGAGCGCGGCGGCGCGGGCAAAGCCGCCATTGAGATGACCGGCCTCCACCTCCATGCGGAACCAGGCGAAATCGGCGAAATCAACGTAGAGCTTCGCCTTGGGATGACGGGCGAGAAAACGGCTGCGGGCGCGCGCCGTCTGATCGGTATCGTCGAGGCGTTGCACCCGCCCGATCAGCGAAAGCCTGGGATGAGCGAGCGGGTCACCCTTGCCCCGGACGGCGAGCAGCAGCGAGGCGCGGGGGTCGCGCTCGAGATTGGTGCGATGGGCCGAGAGCTGCGAGAGCAGAAGGAGTGGCGCGCCGTCGACAGCGGTGGCGAGGCTGACCAGCGTGGCGAGCGGGTGGCCGTCACGGGTGCCGTCGCAGGTCGCGAGTGCGCCAGCGCGGATCGTGCGCAGGAGATGGCGGGCGAGACCGCGCGCGTCGAAACCCGCCGCCTCGGCGCCGGGCAGGGCCGGCGCGGCACCGGAACCTTCCGTGCCTTCGCCTTCCGTATCCTCTCCTTGCATAGCAACGCCCTCCTCACCATCTCCCGAATGCGGTAAATTTGCCCGAAAATGCGTCCGCGTGCTTAATGGTCATAATTTGGGCCGATTGCACTGGCGTTGCCGAGCGGGCCGCATTGTCGCAGCCGCCGGCCCGCAGATGAAACCGAGGACCAAGAGATGCCCACCATCGCCCTTGTGGATGACGATCGCAATATCCTGACCTCCGTGTCGATCGCGCTCGAATCGGAAGGGTACCGTATCCAGACCTACACGGACGGCGCCTCGGCGCTGGACGGCCTGCGGCAATCGCCGCCCGATCTGGCCATTTTCGACATCAAGATGCCGCGCATGGACGGGATGGAGCTTTTGCGGCGGCTGCGCCAGAAATCCGATCTGCCGGTGATTTTCCTCACCTCGAAGGACGAGGAGATCGACGAGTTGTTCGGGTTGAAGATGGGCGCCGACGATTTCATCCGCAAACCCTTCTCGCAGCGACTGCTGGTCGAGCGTGTGAAAGCTGTCCTGCGCCGTTTTGCCCCGCGTGAGGCGGGCCCGGCGCGCGAGGCCGATGCCAAGGCGATCGAGCGCGGGCAGCTGGTGATGGATCCCGAGCGCCATACCTGCACCTGGCGGGGCGAGCCGGTGACGCTGACGGTGACTGAATTTCTCATCCTGCAGGCGCTGGCACAGCGCCCCGGGGTGGTGAAGTCGCGCAACGCCCTGATGGATGCGGCTTACGACGATCAGGTCTATGTGGATGATCGCACCATCGACAGCCACATCAAGCGCCTGCGCAAGAAGTTCAAGGTAGTGGATACGTCTTTCGACATGATCGAGACGCTTTACGGGGTCGGCTACAGGTTCCGCGAGACCTGATCAGCCGATCCGGATTGTTGTTTGGACGCATCATCCCGTCAGCCGGTATCCACCTGACGGGATGATGCTCCAGCGCGAGAGGAAGAATCCGTGGATGCGCGCCGTAACAGGGCCGACGATCCGGAACCGATCCGGCATGCTGCGGATGACGCTTCCGGAGACGGAAGTGATCCGCGCGCGGAAAAAGCCGGGGCGCGCGCCCGATCAGGACGACGCCTGCGCACACGGCTCGCCCATGGACGCGGGCTCTGGCGGACCACCTTGCGCGAAATCGCGCAACGCGCCTCTTCCAGCCTCACCCGCCGCATCATCGTGCTCAATATCGGCGGTCTGGTCGCTCTGCTCGTCGGCTTTCTCTATCTCAACCAGTTCCGCGAGGGACTGATCGAGGCGCGGGTGCAGAGCCTGATGACGCAGGGCGAGATCATCGCCGGCGCCATCGCCGCCTCCGCTACGGTGGAAGTCGACACCATCAAGATCGACCCGGATGCCCTGTTGCAGATGCAGCTTGGCGAAACCTCCGGCCTTGCCGACGACACCTTCTCGCCGCTGGAATTCTCGATCAATCCGGAACGGGTCGCCCCGTTATTGCGTCGTCTGATCACACCGACGGGAACCCGCGCACGCGTCTATGACCGCGATTCGATGCTCATCCTGGATTCGCGGGCGCTGTATACGCGCGGCGATGTGCTGCGGCTCGAATTGCCGCCTCTCGACAAGCCCGAGACCGCTTTTCTCCAGCGTGCCTGGAACTGGGCCCGCAGCCTGTTCGTGACGGAGCGTCCGCCGCTGATCGAGACGATCGGCCCGACCAGCGGGCGCGTCTTTCCGGAGGTGCAGCAGGCTCTGGGCGGGCAGGCGGCGAATGTGGTGCGCATCAACCCTGCCGGCGAGACCATCGTCTCGGTTGCGGTGCCGATCCAGCGCCAGCGCACCGTGCGCGGCGCGCTTCTGCTCTCCACCCAGGGCGGCGATATCGATGCCATCATCGCCTCCGAGCGTTTCGCCCTGCTGCAGGTCTTCCTCGTCGCCGCCTCGGTGATGCTGGTGCTCTCCTTCCTTCTGGCCAATGCCATTGCCGGCCCGGTGCGGCGTCTCGCCGAAGCGGCGGAACGGGTGCGACGGGGGATCAGGTCGCGTCAGGAAATCCCGGATTTCAGCTATCGTGCCGACGAGATCGGCCATCTTTCCGGCGCCCTGCGCGACATGACGCAGGCACTTTACAAGCGCATCGACGCGATCGAGAGTTTTGCTGCCGACGTGGCGCATGAACTGAAGAACCCGCTCACCTCCCTGCGCAGCGCGGTGGAAACCCTCCCGCTGGCACGCAATGCGGATTCCCGCGCGCGGCTGCTCGAGGTGATCCAGCACGATGTGCGCCGGCTCGACCGGCTGATCAGCGATATTTCCGACGCCTCGCGCCTCGATGCGGAACTGGCGCGCTCCGAGGCCGCGCCGGTGGACATGGTCCGTCTGACCGAGGCCGTGGTCGCCGTCGCCAACGACGTGCGCGATCCGGATGAGGCGGCCATCGTCATGGAGGTGATCGCACCGCAAAGCGAAGATGGCGCGCGCGAGAGCGCCCGGGTGGTCACGCGCAAGACACCCAGCCGAAGGGCAGGTGACGCCATGACGGCGGATGATGACCAGCGCGGCAATGAAGCCAAACGCGACGAGGCGACCGCGCCCTATATCGTGCACGGCCATGACAGCCGCCTCGGGCAGGTCCTGCGCAATCTCGTCGACAATGCCCGCTCCTTCTCGCCGCCGGACGCCGAGGTACGCGTGCGCCTGGCGCGCCGTGACACAAACGTGGTGCTGATCGTCGATGACGACGGGCCCGGCATTCCCGAACACGCCCTCGAACGGGTCTTCGAGCGTTTCTACACCGACCGGCCCGAGCAGGGTTTCGGCCAGAATTCCGGGCTCGGCCTGTCGATCTCGCAGCAGATCGTGCAGGTGCATCGCGGCACCATCACCGCGCAGAACCGCCTCGGCCCGCCGCGCGCGGATGGCAGCCGCCCGGTCCTCGGCGCGCGCTTCACCGTGACCCTGCCGGCGGCCTCCTGAGATGAGCGGCAGCGCCGGCGAAGCTCATACCGTTCACGCCACGGCGCTGGTGATCGGGGAAGGCGCGATCCTCTTGCGCGGTGAGGCCGGCGCAGGCAAGACGCGCCTGGCGCTCGCCCTGATCGATCAGGCGCAAGGCGCTGGGCGTTTCGCCCGGCTCGTCGCCGATGACCGGGTGCGCCTGCATGCGCGCCACGGCCGCCTCATCGTTTCGGTGCCCGAGGCGATTGCCGGGCGCGCGGAGATGCGCGGCGCGGGTATCGCGACGGGGCTCGTCTTTCTGCACGCCGCGCGGCTGCGTCTCGTCGTCGATCTCGACCCGGACGCCCCCCGTCATCCGCCGGACGGTGCGGGCTCCGTCACATTGTGCGGAATCACGGTTGCGCATTTGCGGCTGCGGCGGGAAGATGCCCTTCGACCGATCGGATTGATCGCCGCGCGCGGTTTTTCCGGAAATGCCTTCTTGGAATGATGAAAAACTTGTCGCATTCTGCTTGCACTTCGCCTCGCACTGCACAAAATAGCGGCTTCGCGCAACCGGGCGCCGGAAACGAGACGATATGATTGGAATGGTGCTCGTCACACATGGCCGACTGGCGACGGAATTCCGCGCCGCGCTGGAGCATGTCGTGGGTCCACAAAGCCAGATCGAGACCATCACGATCGGCCCAGAGGATGACATGGAAATCCGCCGCGCGGATATTCTCGATGCCGTGGCCAGGGTCGAGAGTGGTGACGGCGTGGTGGTGCTGACCGACATGTTCGGTGGCACGCCGTCGAATCTGGCCTTGTCCTGCATGACGGGCCGGCAGGTCGAGGTGGTGGCCGGGATCAATCTGCCCATGCTGATCAAGCTGGCCAGCGTGCGCGATTGCGAGCCGCTCGCCGATGCCGTATTGCACGCTCAGGAAGCGGGGCGGAAGTATATCAACGTCGCCTCGCAGGTGCTGGCGGGCAAATGATCCCGATGCGGCGACCGAATTGGGGGATACGGTCATGAACCGGGAGCAGCAGGATACCGGAGCCGAAGCAGAGCCGGAGAGTGCGGCCTATGCCTTCGAGGAAATCGGCCCGCATGCCCGTCGCCTGCCTGTTGTCAATCGCAAGGGTCTTCACGCCCGCGCCTCGGCCAAATTCGTGCAGCTCGTCGAGCAATACGAGGCCACGGTCACGGTAAGCCGCTGCGGGGAGAGCGTGGGCGGGCGCTCGATCATGGGGCTTCTCACCCTCGCTGCGGCGCGTGGCACCAGCATCGACGTCGCCTGCGAAGGGCCGCAGGCGCAGGAGGTCATGGAGGCGCTCACTGCGCTTCTGGCCAGCCGCTTCGGCGAGATCGAATAGGCGCGTCGCCCTGCAGATGCGCGCGCAGGCAAAGGGAGGAGATGGCGCATCCGGTTTTCGCCATCTCCTCCCTTTACCTGTGCGTGCCGGCGTTCCATGAAGGCGGTTTGGCGAGGCGGTCACGACCCGATCGCCGGATCGCACAATCAGGGAGTGAACCGATGAGCATCGAACGTATCGAACCCGGCCCGCGCATGAGCATGGCCGTCGTCCATGGCGACACGGTCTATACCGCCGGACAGGTGGCGCGCGAGAAGGCCGGCGCTTCGGTGAGCGAGCAGACGCAGGAAATCCTGCAGATCATCGACGGGATCCTGGCCAAGGCCGGCACCGACAAGACGAAGCTGCTTTCGGCCAGTATCTGGATCTCCGACATGAATACGTTCCAGGAGATGAACGCGGTCTGGGATGCCTGGGTGGCGCCCGGTTGTGCGCCGGCGCGCGCCACGGTCGAAGCGAGGCTCGCAGCGCCGCAATACACGGTGGAGATCGCGGTGATCGCCGCGAAATAGGGCGCAGCCTTGATCCGGTTCCCGGCGCAAAAGCCGTCCGGGAGCCTTGACGCGCGGGCCGGGATGAGGCAAGAGAGCCTCCGAATTCGGCCGGGCGAAAACCCGGCCCTTTGCGTTTTGCGGCACGGGCCGCACGCTTCATCAAGAGGATGGATCATGGCCAAGGCTGCGACGATCAAGATCAAGCTGCTCTCGACGGCAGATACGGGTTTCTTCTATGTCACGAAGAAGAACACCCGCACGATGACGGACAAGCTCTCCAAGAAGAAGTACGACCCCGTCGCCAAGAAGCACGTGGAATTCAAGGAAACCAAGATCAAGTGAGGCGGCGGGCGCGCTCCGCGTCCGTCACCGCTGTGATCCTTCGTGAAAGGGCGCATCCAGGGAGGATGACGCCCTTTTTGCGTTGAAGGACAGCCCCGGTGCCAATGATCGCGTGCGTCAGCTATTGAAGGCGTATGCATCAGGACCGATATGCAAGCGAGATATGATCCTGCTATTCAAGAAGGGACCCTGCCACGATGACCCATCCGCCGCTTCGCTCCGCACTCGCCGCCGATACCCTCCCGTCGCAGCGGGTGCATGCACCAGCAGAAGCCATGGCGAAGCAGGCCGGGCGCGATCTGGGCGATCTGCCGGAATGGAATCTCGCCGATCTCTATCCCGGCATGGATTCCCCCGCCTTCACCGGCGATATGGAGAAAGTGGCGAAGGATTGTGCGGCGTTCCAGGAGAAATGGCGCGGCAGGCTCGACGGGCTCGCGCGCGGCAAGAACGCCCCGCAAGCGCTGCATGACGTCATCGCCGAATACGAGGTGATCGAGGATCTGCTGGGCCGGCTGATGTCTTATGCCGGGCTTGTCTATTCCGGCGATACCACCGATCCCGCCCGCGCCAAGTTCTATGGCGACACGCAGGAGCGGCTGACCGCCGCCTCGAGCGATCTGCTGTTCTTCACGCTGGAGATGAACCGTCTCGACGATACGCTCATTGATGGCCTGATCGAACAGGCGCCCCTGTCACATTACCGCCCCTGGATCGAGGATCTGCGCCGCGACAAGCCGTATCAGCTCGACGATCGGATCGAGCAGCTCTTTCACGAGAAATCCGTCACCGGGCGTGGCGCCTGGAACCGGCTGTTCGACGAGACGATTTCGTCCCTGCGTTTCGATGTCGGGGGTGAGAGCCTGCCGATCGAGCCGACGCTCAACCGCATGCTCGATACCGACGAGACGGTGCGCAAGGAAGCCGCGCAGGCGCTCTCGGCGACATTCCGCGAGAATCTGCGCAGCTTCACGCTGATCACCAACACGCTCGCCAAGGACAAGGAGATCTCCGATCGCTGGCGCGGCTTTACGGATGTGGCCGATTCACGCCACCTCGCCAACCGCGTCGAGCGCGAGACGGTGGACGCGCTTGTCAGCGCCGTGCGCGAGGCCTATCCGCGCCTGTCGCATCGTTATTATGCGATGAAGGCAAAATGGTTCGGCAAGGACAAGCTGGATTTCTGGGATCGCAACGCTCCGTTGCCGAAAGTGCCGCAGCCAGTGATCGGCTGGGGCGAGGCCCGCGAGATGGTGCTCTCGGCCTATGGCGAATTCTCGCCGCGCATGGCCGATATCGCGCAGCGCTTCTTCGATGAAAGCTGGATCGATGCGCCGACCCGCCCCGGCAAGGCGCCGGGCGCCTTCGCCCATCCCACGGTGCCCTCGGCGCATCCCTATGTGCTGCTCAATTACCAGGGCAAGCCGCGCGACGTTATGACGCTCGCGCATGAACTCGGCCACGGTGTGCACCAGGTGCTGGCTGCCCCCAACGGTGCCCTGATGGCGCCGACGCCGCTGACGCTGGCGGAGACCGCGAGCGTCTTCGGCGAGATGCTCACCTTCCGCCGACTCCTCGCCCGCACCACCGACCCGGTCCAGCGCAAGGCGATGCTGGCCCAGAAGGTGGAGGACATGCTCAACACGGTGGTGCGCCAGATCGCGTTCTACTCCTTCGAGCGCAAGGTGCATCTGGAGCGCCGCAAGGGCGAGCTCACAGCCGAGCAGCTTTGTGAATTGTGGATGTCGGTGCAGGCGGAATCACTCGGCCCGGCGATCCGTTTCTCGGAAGGCTACGAGACCTGGTGGACCTATATCCCCCATTTCATCCACTCGCCTTTCTACGTCTACGCCTATGCCTTCGGTGATTGCCTGGTGAATTCGCTCTACGGCGTCTACGAGAATTCGTCGGACGGCTTCGTCGAGCGCTATTTCGCACTGCTCTCCGCTGGCGGCGCGAAGCCTTATGGTGAATTGCTGGCCCCGTTCGGTCTCGATGCGCGCGATCCCGCCTTCTGGCAGATCGGGCTCGGCATGATCGCGCGCCTGATCGACGAGCTCGAAGCCGTCGACGCGCAGATCTGAGCGGACGGGGAGCCCGTCAGTTCTCCGCTCGCAACGGGCGATTCATCAGGGCGTCCATCGCGGCCTCGACGGTGAGGCGGCCATCGGTGAGGGCGGCGACGGCTTCGGCAATGGGCATCTCCATACCGCGTGCGCGGGCGAGCGAGACCAGCACCGCGGCCGTATGTGCGCCCTCCGCGAGTTTGCCGCCGGCGGCTTCCTCCGGGGAAGCACCCTCGCCGAGGCGCTGGCCGAAGGCAAAATTGCGTGATTGCGGACCACCGCAGGTGAGCACGAGATCGCCCAGCCCCGACAGACCCATCAGCGTCTCGGGCTGCCCGCCATAGGCCTGCGCGAAACGCAGGATCTCGGCGAAACCGCGCGCGATCAGCGCCGCACGGGCGCTCTCTCCAAGCCCGCGCCCGATCGCCGCGCCGCAGGCAATGGCCAGCACGTT
>NZ_DATGCW010000347.1:0-7535 GCF_035311605.1 Saliniramus sp. | reverse complement strand
GCTGATCCCGCCTTCCATTATCCTGATTGTCTACGGCGTCTCTGCGGAAGTCTCGATCGTGCAGCTCTTCATCGCCGGCATTCTGCCCGGTGCGATGGTGGCGTCCCTGTTCATGCTCTATGTCGGCGGCTGGGCGCTCCTCAACCCATCGAAGATCCCGATTTCCGACATCAGGATGACGCTGAAGGAGAAGCTCTGGTCATCCCGGCGGCTGATCCCGGTCATCCTGCTGATCGCCTTCGTCATCGGCTCGATCTATCGCGGCTGGGCCACGGCGACGGAGGCGGCAGCGATCGGTGTGGCCGGTGCGCTGGTCCTGTCGGCGCTGACGGGCTCCCTGAACCGGCACACCTTCTCGGCCAGCCTGATGGGTGCCACGCGCACCTCATGCATGATCATCTTCATCTATGCGGGCGCCGCATTTCTCTCGGTCGCGATGGGTTATACGGGCATCCCCCGCACGCTGGCGATGCTGATCCAGGACATGCAGTTGTCGCCCTACATGCTGCTCGTGGCGCTGACGCTGCTCTTCGTCATTCTGGGCTGCTTCCTCGACGGCATTTCCGTCGTGGTGCTCACCACGGCCGTGATCCTGCCGATGGTGCAGGCTGCCGGGATCGATCTGATCTGGTTCGGCATCTATCTCGTGCTGGTGGTGGAGATGAGCCAGATCACGCCTCCGGTGGGCTTCAATCTGTTCGTGTTGCAGGGGCTCACGGGGAGGAATCTGCTTTATATCGCGCGGGCGGCGCTGCCTTTCTTCTTCCTCATGATCGTGGCGATCGTTTTGCTGACGCTCTTCCCCGGCATCGCCACCTGGCTGCCGGAGCAGGCCACCGCCCGCCCGTGAGGGCAGGCGGGACTTTGCGCATGCTCAGCCGCGCAGGGCCTTCGTGGCGGCCTCGTCCACCGTGCCGCGGACGTCCACCACCACGCCATAGGCGTCCCTGGCGGCTTGCGGGCTGACGATCCCGTTGCGGACATCTTCCGCCACCGCCGCGACCGGACGCGCGGACGCGTCGCCGAGCCCGCCACCACCGGGTGTCTCAAGCACGAGACAATCGCCGGCGGGGACGGTCTGGCGGCCTTTCGGACGCAGCGTCAGCCCGCCCTGTGTGCGCACGTTGCCCTTCCCGCCCGGCCCGCCGTCCTGTCGTCCACGTGCGGGATGGGCGCAGCGATCGAACATGGCGCCGACGGAGAACGGCGCATTTTCGCGATGGCTGATCTCCATCACCTGCCCGGTCCCGCCGCGATGACGCCCGGCCCCCCCGGAATCGGTGCGGTATTCCTTGCGCCAGAAAACCAGCGGCGAGATCGTCTCGTTGATCTCCACCGGCGTGTTGCGCACGCCCGAGGGGAAGGCCGTGGCCGATAGCCCGTCCTTGTTCACCCGCGCGCCGGTTCCGCCGGTATGGAAGATGGTCATGGCAAACGGCGTCGCGGCGCCGTAATCCGCATCGACCACGCCGTGCCCGCCCATCAGCGTCGGATTCCACAGGCTCGACGAGCCCTCCGCCGGCGTGCCGCCGGGGATGGCCTGTTCGAGGCAGCCCAGCACGACATCGGGCAGCATCTGCCCGATCACATGCCGCGCCGCCACGCCGCAGGGATGCGGGGCATTCAGGATCGAGCCCGCCGGTGCATCGACGCGGATCGGATCGAGCGAGCCCCAGTTGTTGGGGATGTCGCCCCCGACGATACAGCGCACGCCGAAGCTGGCATAGGCATCCGTATAGGTCAGCGGCACGTTGATGCCGTAGCCCGAGACGGGGGAGGTGCCCGAGAAATCGATGCTCATGCCGTCATCGCCCACGCTCAGGCGGCAGACCAGGTCGACGGGGCGCTCGTAGCCATCGACGCGCATGCTGTTCTCGTAGACGCCTGCGGGCAGCGCGCGGATCGCCGCGAGCATGGCTTCGCGCGACTGCGTGATGATGTGCCCGGCGACTTGGTCGAGATCGGTGAGGCCGAATTCGCGCATCATCGCGACGAGGCGGCGGCAGCCGGTCTCGTTGCAGGCGGCGAGGGAGTAGAGATCGCCCTCGACCTGGATCGGCTCGCGCACGTTTGCGCGCACGATCGCCAGCAGCGACTCGTTCATGCGGCCCGCCTGGGCGAGATGCATGATCGGCAGGTAGATGCCCTCTTCGTAGACCTGACGCCCATCCGGCCCGAAACCGATCCCGCCGACATCGACGACATGGCTCGTCGATGCAAACAGCGCGACGGGGCGCCCGTCGAGGAAAGTCGGCGTGACCACGGTGAAATCATGCAGGTGGCCCGTGCCAAGCCACGGGTCGTTGGTGACGAAAACATCACCCTCGGCCATGCTCTCCAGCGGGAATCGCTCCAGGAAATGCCCGACGCTCGCGGCCATGGCATTGACGTGACCCGGGGTGCCGGTCACCGCCTGGGCCAGCATGCGGCCCTTTGCATCGAACACGCCGGCCGAGAGGTCGCCCGCCTCGCGCACAGAGGTCGAGAAGGCGGTTCGGATCAGGGTCTGGGCCTGCTCCTCGACGACCGAGAGAAGCCGGTTCCACATGATCTGAAGACGGATATTGGCGAGGGCGGTATCGCCCGCTGCGGATGGCGTGCTCATGCCCGGTCCTCCTGGCTTGTGCGGCGTTGCATGACGATGGCGCCGGAAGTGGCGATCCGGGCGGTGAAGGCGGCGGAGACGACGCTGGTCGTCTGCGCTTCCGCGATCAGGGCCGGTCCCGCGATCACGGCATCGGGCGCGAGGTCGCTGCGCAGATGCACCCCCGCCTCGACCATCTTTCCAAGGCCCGGGTCGAAGATCCGGCGGGTCGTGCGCGGCTTTGTCGCAGTGCCGCCCTGCGCGCCGGGTGCGACGGGTTCCGGTGCGTCGAGGCGGGTCTGCAGCGTCAGGGTCCAGCTCAGGATCTCGATGCCGAGATGCGGGATCGTGCGTCCGTAGAGCGCGCTATAGGCCTTGTCGAATGCCGCGCGCATGGTCTGCGCGGCATCCGCGTCGAGAGGGCCCTCCGGCAGTGTGACGCTGATTTCGTGACCCTGGCCGATATAGCGCATATAGGCCTCGCGGGTTTCGACCAGCGCCGCATCCGGGGCGCCGAGCCGAACAACCTCCTCGGCTTCCGCGCGCATGGCGTCGAGCGTGGCATTTGCGTCACCCGCGTCGAAAGCGTCGAGGCGCATGTAGCGGCTGCGCACCACCTCATAGGCGATTGGCGCCATCAGGAAGCCGATGGCCGAACCGACGCCCGCATCCGGCGGCACGATCACCGTGTCGATGCCGAGCTTCTCGGCAAGGCGCGCGGCATGCAGCGGGGCGGCGCCGCCGAAGGCGATCATGGTGCGCGCGGCGATGTCCTTGCCCCATTCGATGGCATGGACACGCGCGGCATTGGCCATGTTCTCGTCGACGATCTCGCAGATCCCGTAGGCCGCATGCGTCGCATCGAGGCCGGCTGCCTCGCCGATTTTCGCCGCGAGCGCCGATAGCGCCGCATCCGCATCGAAACGCACTGCGCCCTGGCCGAACAGCGCCGGATCGATGCGCCCGAGCCCGACATCGGCATCGGTCACCGTCGGCTCGGTGCCGCCGCGCCCGTAGCAGGCGGGGCCGGGCTCCGATCCCGCGCTGTCGGGGCCGACCTGGATGCGCCCGAGGGTATCCATCCGTGCAATAGAGCCGCCGCCGGCGCCAATCTCGACCATCTCGATCACCGGAATGCGCACCGGCAAGCCGCTGCCGCGCTTGAAGCGGTAGACCCGATCGACCTCGAAGGTGCGGCTCTTGAGGGGCGTCATCGCGTCGATCAGGCAGATTTTTGCAGTGGTGCCGCCCATATCGTAGCTGAGCACGCTGTCGAGCCCCATCTGGGTGGCGATGCGCGCCGCCAGAATGGCGCCGCCAGCGGGGCCGGATTCGACCAGACGGATCGGAAAACGGATGGCGGTATCAAGGCTCGCCAGCCCGCCGCCGGAGGTCATCAGGAAGAACGGGCAGGTCAGCCCGTCCTCCTGCAGGCGTTCGCCGAGCCGGGTGAGGTAGCGCGCCATCAGCGGCTGGACATAGGCATTCGCGCAGGTGGTCGATTGCCGCTCGTATTCGCGGATTTCCGGGCATACTTCGCTGGAAAGGCTGATAGAGGCCTCGGGCAGATGCTCGCGCAGGATCTCGGCGACACGCTGCTCGTGGGTCGGGTTTGCATAGGCGTGGATCAGGCCGATGGCGATGCTCTCGACCCCCGCTTCACGCAACTCGTCCGCAAGCGCATGGACGCTGTTCTCGTCGAGCGGCAGCAGCACCGAACCGTCCGAGGCGAGACGCTCGCGGACCGGCAGCCGCAATGCGCGCGGCACCAGCGGCACCGGGCGATCGACATTCACATCATATTGCTCGAAACGGTTCTCATAGGCCATTTCCACGGAATCACGCATGCCTTCGGTGACGACCAGAGCGGTTCGTGCGCCCTTGCGCTCGATCAGCGCGTTGGTGGCGAGCGTGGTGCCGTGCACGAGAAGACCGATATCGGACGGGCTCAGCCCTGCCTCCTGGAGAATGCGCGCGACACCATCGAGCACTCCTTCTTCGGGCGCACGTGTCGTCGTCAACACCTTGAGCGTGAATACCCGCGCGCCCGTATCCAGCGCGAGATCGGTGAAGGTTCCCCCGATATCGACGGCCAGACGGGCGCGTGCCATCCCCCTCGTCCCATCGTGCTGCGCCGTTGTTAGGGGCATAATGAACTCCCGTTTCATGACCGTTTGCCTTGTCACAGGCTATGGTGCGTCTCCGGTCAGAACAAGCTGAAGCCCAGCCTATGCGGGCTGCGCGATTTCGCAGGGGCATGCCAGGAAAGGCCGGCAAGCAGCATCGCTCGCAACAATGCTCGTCCGGATTCGCGTTCGCTGCCGCTTTCGACGCGATTCGGCAGTGCGGCTCTTCGGCAGTGCGGCCCCTGAATAACCGCGATACGCGCGATCCGGGGCCTTGACTGACACGCTTCCGTGCAGAGGCTGCGCCGGGGCCGGATGCTGCTTCGGGCGATGATTCACCCAAGCCGCTGCAAGCCATCCGGCGCCGCGGCTGCAGCATGACCCGGTGGGCGCAGCCGGCTGTTGCAACACGCGTAGACAAGCATGTCCGTGCAGTCTAAACGCGATACATGAGCCGTGCTGCATTCGCCGACCATTCGACCGACCGCACCCTTGCCGGCGTCGCCCTGATGCTGGGCTTTTGCGTGACGGCGCCGTTGCTGGACGTGGCCGCCAAGCTGGCATCCACCAGCGTGCCGGTGGGTCAGATAACGGCTGCACGGTTCCTCGTGCAGTGTGGGCTGATGGCACCATTCGTCTGGATCCTGGGACTGTCGCTGCGCGTGGCGCGCGAGCAATGGCTGGCGCTTGCGTTTCGCGCCGTGCTTCTGGTTGCCTCGACCTTTTGCTTCATTGCCGCGATCAGCGTCATGCCGCTGGCCGATGCGTTGGCGATCGTGTTCGTGGCTCCGTTCATCGTGCTGCTGGTGGGCAAGTTCCATCTGGGCGAGGATGTCGGTCCGCGCCGTGTGGGCGCGGCGATGGCAGGCTTTCTCGGCGTTCTCTTCGTGATCCAGCCCAGCTTCTCGGCTTTCGGCACGGTAGCCCTGTTTCCGCTCGGTACGGCGGTGGGTTTCGCGTTATATATTCTCGTCACACGTGGGCTGTCGCGGCGCATGCATTCCGTCACCATGCAATTCCACACCGGCTTGATCGCCAGCCTGCTGTGCTTGCCGGTGTTGGTGCTGGCTCAAGGCACGGGGTCCGCAATGCTTGACCCGGTCTGGCCTGAAGGGCGCGCGTGGCTCTGGCTTCTCGGCGTCGGATTCTTCGCCACCCTGAGCCACATCATGATGACTTACGCGCTGTCTCTGGCGCCATCGGCCACGCTTGCGCCACTGCAATATCTCGAACTGCCGGTGGCGGCCTTGCTTGGTTATCTGGTGTTCCGGGATTTCCCCGATGCGCTGACCCTGACAGGCATCGCCATCATCATCGGCGCAGGTCTCTACATGATCCACCGCGAAAGGGTCACCGCCCGCCAGTTGATCACCGAGCGGGCCGCTCCGCCGATCTGAGGGAAAGAATGCGCTTCCTTTCGCATGCATGGTTCCCGCGAGGACGCCCTGCGCTCAACGGCTCTTTGCCGGCGGCCCGGGAACGGTGCCGCCTGCATCCATCAGCCGGTGTCGCGAGAGATTGGAGCGGGCGATCGGGATCGAACCGACGACATTCAGCTTGGGAAGCTGACGTTCTACCACTGAACTACGCCCGCCTTGCGTTACTCATAGCGCCGGGAGCCGGGCCTGTGCAAGCGATTTTCCTCGCCAGTCTCTTGATGCAGCACAGCCTCTATGCGACCCGAATGAACCCGGCTGTATGCTGGTCATAGAGAGCGAGTGCGCCGGTGCGAATGTCGAAATGGGCGCCGTGCAGCGTCAGGCTTCCCGCTTCGACGGCAGTCGCGACGCAGGGATAGCTGCGCAGATGGCGCAGGCTCATCGCCACCGAGGCCTGTTCGAGCAGGGTGGTGTAATTCTGCGCAGAGAGTGGCGTGGCGCGGCGCGCGAAGGCCGCGATCCCGCCGCAGCCGGCATGGCCGAGCATGACGATATGCTTCACGGCGAGCGCGAGCACCGCATATTCGAGAGCCGCCGCCACACTGGCATCACCCATCGGCGAATCGCTGCGTTGCACGAGGTTGGCGATGTTGCGGCAGACGAAGAGCTCGCCGGGATCGGCATCGAAGACCGTCTCCGGCGCCACGCGTGAATCGCAGCAGCCGATCACCATGGTCTGCGGCTGCTGTGCACGTGCCTGCGCGGCGAATCGCACGCGTTGCGGCCCGGATGCCTTCTCGCGATAGGCGCGATGGCCCTGCATCAGACGCTGCGGCAGCATCGCGCCTCCACTGGTTCCTGAAGCGCGCGAAGCCTCCCTCCCCAGCCGGGAGGGAATGAGGGTGGGGAGAAACGCTCGTGTCATCCTTCGTCTCCGCCCATCTCCCCGGCTTTGGAGAGAATGATGCCGTGCACGCCTTCGCGCGGGGTGTCATACGGTCCTGGAGCGTGCTTGCCGGTATTGCACATCGAAAGTATGCGAAATAGCGGCCCGCCGTTGGTCGAAGCTGCGCTGCACAAAGGCGGGCAGGCGGAATCAGGCGGCGTGCAGCACGCGCCCGTCATGGCCGGCGATGGTGACGGCCCGGATCTCGCCCGGGGCGACCGGGGCGGCAAAGCGGACCGGGGTGAAGCCCTCGGTGCGCCCGGTATCGGCGGTTTCGGTCAGGACGTTACGGGTCTTGCCGATCTCGCGCTCAAGATGGCGCAACAGCGCTTCCTCGCCCCTGGCGCGCAACCTTGCGGCGCGCTCCTTGACCAGCTTGCGCTCGACCTGCGGCATGCGCGCGGCCGGCGTGCCTGGGCGTGGCGAGAAGGGGAAGACGTGCAGATGCGTGAGATCGCATGCATCCACAAGTGCGAGGGAATTTGAAAACATCGCTTCGG
>NZ_DATGCW010000346.1:0-3030 GCF_035311605.1 Saliniramus sp. | reverse complement strand
TCTGGGTGGCGGGCTGGAACTCGCGCTTTCCTGTCATTACCGCGTCGCGGTGCCCTCGGCGAAATGCGGCTTGCCGGAAGTCAAGCTCGGTATCCTGCCAGGCGCCGGCGGCACGCAGCGCCTGCCGCGCATTGTCGGCGCCGAGCGTGCGCTTGAGATGATCACCTCCGGCGCGCATGTGAAGGCGAAGGACGCGGCGGCGATGGGGTTGTTCGACAAGCTCGTCGGTGAGGGCAATCTGCGCGAGGAGGCGATCGCCTTCGCCCGCGAGGTCATCGCGTCCGGGGCGCCGCTCAAGAAGGTGCGCGATCTCGACGAGGCGATTGCGCCGGCACGCGGCAAGCCGGAGATTTTTGAGGAATTCCGCAAGAAGAACGCCCGCAAGTTCCGCGGCTTCGAGGCGCCCGAGGCCTGCATCAAGGCGGTCGAGGCCGCCGTCGAAAAGCCGTTCGATCAGGGGCTCGCCTTCGAGCGTTCGCTTTTCGAGACGCTCGTCGCCAGCGAGCAATCGGCGGCACAGCGCTACGCGTTTTTCGCCGAGCGCGAGGCGGCGAAGATTCCCGATATCCCCAAGGATACCTCGACCCGCGAGATTGCCCGTGTCGGCGTGATCGGCGCGGGGACGATGGGCGGCGGCATCTCGATGAACTTCCTCAATTCAGGCATCCGCGTCACCATCGTCGAGACGAAGCAGGAAGCCCTCGATCGCGGGCTCGCCACGATCCGCAAGAACTATGAAAGTTCCGCCAAACGGGGGCGACTCTCCATGGAGGATGTCGAAAAACGCATGGCGCTGATCACGCCGAGCCTCGCGCTCGATGATCTGGCCGATTGCGATCTCGTCATCGAGGCGGTGTTCGAACTGATGGAGGTGAAGAAGGAGATCTTTTCGAAGCTCGACGCCATCTGCAAGCCGGGCGCGATTCTGGCCAGCAACACCTCCTATCTCGATATCGACGAGATCGCCTCGGTGACGAAGCGCCCGGGCGACGTGCTCGGCATGCATTTCTTCTCGCCGGCCAATGTCATGCGCCTGCTCGAAGTGGTGCGTGGTGACAAGACGGAGAAAGACGTCGTCGCCACGGCGATGGCGCTCGGCAAGCGCATCGGCAAGGTGGCGGTCTGCGTCGGCGTCGCGCACGGCTTCGTCGGCAACCGCATGCTCTCGGAGCGCCAGCGCGAGGCCAACAACCTGATCATGGAAGGGGCGATGCCTTGGGATGTCGACCGGGTGCTCTATGATTTCGGCCTGCCCATGGGCCCCTTCGCCATGGCCGATCTTGCCGGGCTCGATCTTGGCTGGACGCCGGAGAATTCCACCGGCGAGACCGCCAAGGAGCGGCTGTGCGAGATCGACCGGCGCGGTCAGAAGAACGGCAAGGGCTTCTATGATTACGATGAGAACCGCAAGGCGACGCCCTCGGAAGTGACCGAGGAGATCATCCTGGAATTGTCGCGCGCCAAGGGGATCACGCGCCGCGCCATCAGCGACCAGGAAATCCTGGAACGCTGCATTTATCCGATGATCAACGAGGGTGCGAAAATCCTCCAGGAGGGCAAGGCCCTGCGCGCCTCCGATATCGATATCGTCTGGCTCACCGGCTATGGCTGGCCGGTCTATCGCGGCGGCCCGATGTTCTATGCAGATACGATCGGCCTCGCGAAGGTCGTAGCGGCGCTCGAAGGCTACGCGAAGACGCTCGGCCCTGATTTCGAGCCGGCGGAACTGCTCGTGCGCACCGCGAAAGAGGGCAAGCGCATCAGCACGATGTGAGGCGCGCAGGCCTCGATCGGAAGCCTCAGAAGATATCGGCGAGCCGGAGATATTCCGCCAGTTCGCCGGCCTTCGCCTCCGGCGCGAAGGGGGCGCGGATGAGGAGCGCGTCGGCGCGGGCGAGATGGCCGAGCATCGAGCTGTCCTGCCGGTCGAAAGGCTGGGCCAATGGAAGCGCGCCGGGGCGCAGCGTGAGCTTCGCGCGCATGTAATCCTCGCGTTTGTCGTTGGCCTTCAGATCCGCGCCGAGAATGGCGGGGTGGCGGATCGGGCCCTGCGGCGCCTGCGGATCGCCAAGCAGCGCGCGGATCGCGGGGGCGAGGAAGAGGATGGCGCAGACCATGGCCGAGACCGGATTGCCCGGCAGGCCGAGGAAGAGCATGCCGCCGAGCTTGCCGTGCATCAGCGGTTTTCCCGGGCGCATGGCGATGCGCCAGAAGCCGAGTTCCAGCCCGATGCCGCTCAGGGTCTCCTGCACCAGATCATGCGCGCCGACCGAGGCGCCGCCCAGCGTGATCAGGATATCGGGCTTTGCCGCGCGCGCCGCATCGACGACGCGCAGGACATCGGCGTGCGTGTCACGGGCGATGCCGCAATCGATCGCCTCACCCCCGGCACGGGTGATGATCGCGGCGAGGGCGTAGATGTTGGATGCCACGATCTGATCCGGCCCCGGCTCCTCACCGGGCAAGACCAGTTCGTCGCCAGTCGCAATGATGGCGACACGCGGCCTGCGGCGCACGGGCAGGCTCGCATGGTTCATCGCGGCAGCGAGCGCGATATCGCCGGCATCGAGGGCCCGCCCGGCTTCAAGGAGAATAGCGCCTTGCGCGAAATCGAGCCCGGCGGGGCGCACGTAATGGCCGGCGGGGGGCGCCTCGCGGATCTCTACGCGCCCGTCGTCAAGGGCCTGCGTATCCTCCTGGATGACGATCGCATCGGCGCTCGCGGGCAGGGGCGCGCCGGTGAAGATGCGCACGCTCTCGCCGGGGGCGATATCGCCGTGAAAGCCGCGCCCGGCAGCGCTTTCGCCGATGACGGTCAGGGTGGCGGGAACTGGCGTGCAATCGGCGGCGCGCACGGCATAGCCATCCATGGCCGAGACGGCGAAGGGGGGTTGCGTGCGCTTCGCCGCGAGGGCACGCGCGAGGCTGCGCCCGTGGCAGGCGGCGAGCGGTACCGTTTCCTCGGGGACGGGCCCGTCGATGCTCGCCAGAACCTGCGCCAGAGCGTCGGCAACGGGGAGCAGCGCCATG
>NZ_DATGCW010000345.1:0-6331 GCF_035311605.1 Saliniramus sp. | reverse complement strand
GCTTGCGCGAGGTCAGCGTCGCCGCTGCCTGGACCGGCCGCCCGATCCCCGCCTTGGTATCGCCCCCGGCGAGGCTCAGCGGCATGCGATCCGCGCGCGCCGCTGCGACGATTTCCGCGACGGCTTCCTCGCTCGCCGGTTCATGCACGCTGGTCATGCGCTACGCCTTCCGGTTGGGGTTTTGTCGAGGGAGCATGAAGGGCGCTGCTTGTCTCCCCGATGGAGAGGGAGACCTAGCGAGGCCGTGATCGACCGGCCCATCATGCCGCGTCACGCCCTTCCAGCGGGAAGACCTTGGCCGGGTTGAGCAGCCAGCCCGGATCGAAGACGCCGCGCACGCGCAGTTGCTGGGCGAGATCCTGCGCGTTGTATTGGCAGGTCATCAGGTCGCGCTTCTCGATCCCCACCCCGTGCTCGCCGGTGAGACAGCCGCCGACCTCGACGCAGAGCTTGAGGATGTCGGAGCCGGCATCCTCGGCCTTTTGCATGTCGCCGGGTTTGGCCGCATCGAACATCACCAGCGGATGCAGGTTGCCGTCGCCGGCATGGAAGACGTTGGCGACGCCGAGCCCGTAGGATTTGACGATCTCGTCGATGCGCTTGAGCACATGGGGCAATTGCCCGGTGGGGATGGTGCCGTCCATGCAGATGTAATCGGCGATCCGCCCGGTGGCGCCGAAGGCGGATTTTCGGCCCTTCCAGATCGCGGCGGATTCCGCTTCCGACTGGGCCACCTTCAGCGTCTGTGGCGCGAAATCCTCGGCAATGGCGACGATGCGGGCGAGCTGGTCCTCGATCTCCGCGTCCGAACCCTCGACCTCGACGATCAGCATCGCCTCGACATCAAGCGGATAGCCTGCCTTGGCGAAGGCCTCGCAGACCTGGATGGCCGGGCGGTCCATGTATTCGAGCGCCACGGGAATGATCCCGGCGCCGATGATCGCGGCGACGCAGGCGCCTGCGGTCTCGGCTGAGTCGAAGCCGATCAGGGCCGGGCGCGCGCCCTCGGCCTGGCGCAGGATACGCACCGTCGCTTCGGTGACGATGCCGAGCTGGCCCTCGGAGCCGGTGATCAGGCCAAGAAGGTCATAGCCCGGCGCGTCGAGATGCGGGCCGCCGAGCTCGACAATGGTGCCGTCCACGAGGACCATGGTGACGCCGAGCAGGTTGTTGGTGGTGACGCCGTATTTCAGGCAATGCGCCCCGCCGGAATTCATCGCGATATTACCCGCAATGGTGCAGGCGAGCTGGCTCGACGGGTCCGGCGCGTAGAAGAACTGCTCATGCGCCACAGCGCCGCTGATGGCGAGATTGGTGATGCCGGACTGCACCCGCGCGTAGCGATCGGCGAAGTTCATCTCGATCACGTCGGCGAGCTTGGCCACACCGATCACCACCGCATCCTCCTGCGGAATCGCGCCGCCGGCGAGCGACGTCCCGGCACCGCGCGCGACCACCTTGACGCCGTTCTCATGGCAGAAGCGCATAACGTCGGAGACTTCCTGCGTCGTGCGCGGCAAGGCGACGGCGAGCGGCATCTTGCGATAAGAGGTCAGCGCGTCGGTGTCGTAGGCGCGCCGCTCATCCTCGGAAGTGACGAGGCATTCCGACGGCAACAATCGCGCGAGCCCGGCGATGATCTCCTCGCGGCGTGCGACAATCCCGGCATCGGGCTTGGGAAAGGCGATCGACATGGTATCCTCCCGTCCAACGAAACGTCGATGGTTTTCTTTTCAATATAGCGCGAATTCGCGGGCTGTGCAGGTGATGAGATCGCGGTAGATTGTTTCCCTGAAGGAAAAAATCGTCGAATGAAAAAGCGCTCATGCGGCGAATCAGGGGGAAGCGATGGACCGGTTCGGCGATCTCGACATTTTCGCCCGCGTCGTGTCGGCGGGCAGCATGTCACAGGCGGGGCGCGAGACGGGTCTGTCCCCGGCGGTGATCTCGAAACGCATTCGACGGCTCGAGGAGCGGCTCGGTGTGCGCCTGCTGCAACGCACGACCCGCCAACTCGCCCTGACCGAGGCGGGGCAGGGGTTCCACGAGCGCGTCGTGGGTATTCTCGCCGCGATAGAGGAGGCGGAGAGCGAAGCCGGGCAGGGTGCCGCCGAGGCGCGCGGGCTCTTGCGCATATCCGCGCCGACATCCTTCGGGCGCCTGCATATCGCGCCCTTCATGCAGCGTTTTCTCGACGCTCATCCCGCCGTCAGCCTCGACATGACGCTGACCGACGCCTTCGTCGACATAATCGGCGAGGGTTATGATCTCGCGATCCGCATCGCGGATCTTGGTGATTCGAGCCTGATCGCAAGGCGGCTCGCCCCGGCCCATCGCGTGCTGTGCGCCGCGCCCGCCTATCTCGCCCGCGCCGGCAATCCGCAGGGCCTGAGTGATCTCGTCGATCACGCGCTCCTGATCCATAACGGCTCCGAATGGCGGCTGGAGGGGCCGGAAGGGCCGGTCACGGTGCGGGTCATGAGCCGGTTGCGCACGAATTCGAGCGAGGTGGTGCGCGAAGCGGTGCTCGCGGGCGGGGGTATCGCGCTGCGCTCCACCTGGGATGTGGGGCCGGAGCTGAAATCCGGCGCGCTGATGCGCGTCCTGCCGCAATACGGCTCCTCGGCCCGTCTGGGCGTGCACGCGCTCTATCCTTCGCGCCGGCATGTGGAGCAGAAGCTGCGCGTCTTCATCGAATTCCTGCAGGCGCTCTACGGCCCGACACCCTATTGGGATGCGGGGCTCGATCTGTAGAGGCTTACCCTTCCAGCTTCTCGCCGGTGAATTTCGGACGCCAGCGCCGGTGCATCCACAGCCATTGTTCGGGATTGTCGCGCAGCCAGCCCTCGATGACGCGCGTCATCGCCTGCATGGCGCCGGGCACATCGATCTCGCCATTCGCGTCGCGCGGGAGTTCGAGGGGCGGGGTCAGTTCGAGGCGAAAACGCCGCCCCGGCAGGCGCACCACGCGCACGCCGTGGACGGGGCATTCGAGCCGTTTGGCGAATTTTGCGAGGACCGGATTGGTCAGAGCGGGGCGGCCCATGAAATCGACGATCACGCCACGGGTGAAATGCTGGTCGATCAGCATGCCAAGATGCCCGCCGCGCTCCAGCACCCCCTGCATGGCGAAGGCCGCGCCCTGGCGCGCGGCTTCGAGCCCGCCCATGGTCTGGCTGCGCACCTCGTGGATCGCCTTGGCGACGGCGACCGCATTGGGTGCGCGAAACACCGCCGTGGCTTCGAGCCCGTATCGCGCGGCGCAGATCGCGGGCAGTTCCCAATTGGCGAAATGGCCGGAGAATATGATACCCGGCTTGCCGTCGTCCCGCATCGCCTCGAAATGATCGATACCGCTGATCTCGACATTGCCGGCTTCGGGATTGTCCGGGTCGAAATTGATCAGCGTGTCAAGATGGGCGTATTCAGCGGCGGTGCGGCCGAGATTGTCCCAGGCTTCATGCGTGATCCGCTTCACCTCGGCCTCGCTGATGCCAGGGAAGGCGCGGCGAATATTGTCCTTCGCCGTGCGATGGGCAGGGAAGAGCGGGCCCAGATTACGCGCGAGAAAGCCGCCGAGATCTGCCGCGCGTTCGGCCCCAAGGGCACGCGCGAAAGCGAACAGAATCCGGATACCGAAGGCGGCGAGCAGATCGAGGCTGCGCGCGACGAAACGGGCGAGGCGAAGGCGCCAGGCAAACACGCTGATCTTGTTCCTTGATGACGCGAGAATGTGCTGCGGCACCGTCTGTTCACCATCACGGCGACGCGGTCAAGTCCGGGCGGCGAAAGACGGAGATGTTTTGCCGCAATCGGTGCCGAAATGCTTGACATGGAGGGGCATCTCGCCACATCCCGTCTATGATGAATACGCCGATGAAAAAGCCTTTGCCGCCCCTGTCGATTCTGCTCTGCGCCCCGCGCGGTTTCTGCGCCGGCGTGGTGCGTGCGATCGATGCCGTGGAAAAGGCGCTGGCGATCCATGGTGCACCGGTCTATGTGCGCCACGAGATCGTGCACAACAAATACGTGGTCGAGAGCCTGCGCAAGAAGGGTGCGGTTTTCGTCAAGGAATTGCACGAAATTCCCGATGGCGACGCGCCGGTGATCTTCTCCGCACACGGCGTGCCCAAATCGGTTCCTGAAGAAGCGATACGCCGGCGCATGTTCGCCATCGACGCAACATGTCCGCTCGTCACGAAGGTGCATCGTGAGGCAGCAATCCATGCCAAACGCGGGCGCCATGTCCTTCTCGTCGGCCATTCGGGTCATCCGGAGGTGGTCGGCACGATGGGGCAGCTGCCGGAGGGTACGATCACGCTGGTCGAAACGCTCGACGATGTCGCGAGGCTCGACCCGCCCGATACGGACAACCTCGCTTTCGTGACGCAGACGACGCTTTCCGTCGACGATACGGCGCAGATCGTCGCGGCCTTGCAGGCGCGCTTTCCGAAGATGATCGCGCCGCACAAGGAAGACATTTGCTACGCTACCACCAACCGCCAGGAGGCGGTGAAGAAGGTGGCGCCGATGGTTGATGCGATGATCGTGGTCGGCTCGCCCAATTCCTCGAATTCGCAGCGCCTGCGCGAAGTGGCCGAGCGCGCCGGCTGCCCGCTCGCGACCCTGGTGAATCGGGGCCAGGATATCGACTGGACGCGCTATGGCGCGATCTCGACGCTCGGCATAACGGCGGGCGCCTCGGCGCCGGAGGTGCTGGTCGAGGAGATCATTGACGCCTTAGCGCAGCATTACGTGGTCACCGTCGAAACGGTGACCACCACGGAAGAAGACGTGTTCTTTCCCCTGCCGCGCGAATTGCGCGACGTCGCTGCGGAGTGAGCCGTGGCGGTTTATACCGAAGTCCCGGAGGACGCACTCTTCGCTTTCGTGGCGCAATACGAGATCGGCGATGTGCTTGCCTTCAAGGGTATCGCCGAGGGCGTCGAGAACACGAATTACTACCTCCACACCGCGCAGGGCGACTTCATTCTGACGCTGTATGAAAAGCGCGTGCGCGAAGACGAATTGCCGTTCTTTCTCAATCTGATGGAGCATCTTGCCCGGCGCGGCCTGAATTGCCCGCAGCCCCTGCGCACACGCGACGGCGAGAAGCTCGGTCGGTTATGCGGGCGCGCGGCGGCGATCTTCACCTTTCTCGATGGCCTTGCCATCCGCCGGCCCAATGCGAGCCATTGTGGCGCGCTCGGGGCCGCGCTCGCGCAGATGCACGAGGCTGGATCAGATTTCGGGATGCAGCGCACAAATGCGCTCTCGCTGACCGGCTGGCCGCCGCTCTTCGCCGCCGCCGAGGATCGCGCCGAGCAGGTCGCCCCCGGCCTGACGCGGCGCATCCGCGAGGAGCTCGCCTATCTCGAACTGAACTGGCCGCGCGGCCTGCCCGAGGGCGTGATCCACGCCGATCTCTTCCCCGACAACGCCTTCTTCATCGGGGAGGAGGTGTCGGGCATCATCGATTTCTACTTCGCCTGTACCGATTATTTTGCCTACGACCTCGCCATCTGCCTGAATGCCTGGTGCTTCGAGGCCGATCACAGCTTCAACGTCACCAAGGCGAAGGCGATGCTCGCGGGCTATGAGAGCGTGCGACGACTGGAGGAGGCGGAGGCGGAGGCGCTGCCGATTCTCTGCCGGGGCTCGGCCCTGCGCTTCATGCTCACGCGCCTGGTTGACTGGCTGAACGTCCCGCCGGGCGCGTTGGTGCGGCCGAAGGATCCGCTCGAATACGACCGCAAGCTCGGTTTCCATCGCCGTGTCGAAACGGCGCGCGATTACGGTCTGATGCGATGAGTGGGCGCGTGACGGTCTATACGGACGGGGCCTGCAAGGGCAATCCGGGCCCCGGGGGCTGGGGTGCGCTCCTGATCTACAACGGCAATGAGCGCGCGCTGAAGGGTGGGGAGGAACTCACCACCAACAACCGCATGGAGCTGATGGCGGCGATCATGGCGCTGGAGACGCTCAAGCGCCCGTGCACGGTCGATCTCTTCACCGATTCCCAATATGTCCGCCAGGGCATCACCAGCTGGATGTCCGGCTGGAAAGCGCGGGGCTGGAAGACAGCGGATCGCAAGCCGGTGAAGAACGAGGATCTCTGGCGGCGCCTCGACGAGGCCCGTACCCGCCACGAGGTGTCATGGCACTGGGTCAAGGGCCATGCCGACGACCCGCTCAATCACCGCGTCGATGCGCTTGCCAATGAAGGCATACCGGCTCGCTGAGCGGGCTCAATATTCCGTCGTCTTCTTCGTGCGATAACGGAACGTGCCTTCGCCGAAGGCGACCATCACGCCTTGCGAGTCGAACACTT
>NZ_DATGCW010000344.1:0-2863 GCF_035311605.1 Saliniramus sp. | reverse complement strand
CGCGCTCTCGGATGCGATGATCGCGGCCTTGTCCGACACGCTCGATGCCATCGCCGATGATCGCGATATCCGCGTCGTCATCCTCACCGCCGAGGGCCCCGCCTTCTGCGCCGGGCATCATCTCAAGGAAATGACCGCGCGGCGCGCCGATGCGGATCGCGGGGCGGCCTATTTCGCCGATCTGATGCGGCGTTGCTCGGCGCTGATGCAGAAGATCGTCGCCCTGCCCCAGCCCGTCATCGCGTCGGTCGAGGGCGTCGCCACCGCCGCCGGATGCCAGCTCGTCGCGAGCTGCGATCTCGCCGTGGCCGGAGCAAAGGCGCGTTTCGCCACGCCGGGGGTGAATATCGGGCTGTTCTGCTCGACGCCGATGGTGGCGCTCTCGCGCAACCTCGCCAACAAGCACGCCATGGAGATGCTGCTGCTCGGCGAACTCGCGGATGCCGAGACCGCGCATCGCTTCGGCCTCGTCAACCGCGTCGCGCCCGAGGGCGAGGCGCTGGCGCAGGCGCGAGCCGTGGCGACGACCATCGCCTCGAAATCCGGCCATACCCTCGCCATCGGCAAACGCGCCTTCTATGCGCAGCGCGAAATGGGGCTCGAAGAAGCCTATGATTATGCGGCGAAGGTGATGGCGGAGAACATGATGGCGCGCGACGCCGAGGAGGGCATCGGCGCCTTCATCGAGAAACGCGAGCCGCGCTGGCAGGGGCGCTGATCAAGAGGAGGGCGGGGAAGGCCCCGCCCCTCACCACATGTCGAGGGCGACGCGGGCCTCGTCCGACATGCGGCTCTGGTCCCAGGGCGGGTCGAAGGTCATGTTCACCGTGACGCTCTGCACGCCCGCGACGCCGGCCACCGCATTCTCCACCCAGCCCGGCATCTCGCCGGCGACGGGGCAGCCCGGCGCGGTCAGCGTCATGTCGATGGCGACATTCCGGTCATCGTCGATCTCGACGCGGTAGATCAGGCCGAGTTCGTAGATATCCGAGGGGATCTCCGGGTCGTAGACCGATTTCAGCGCCATCACGATATCATCGGTCAGACGATCGATCTCCTCCGGCGGCAGGCCGGATTGCGCGCCAATGGCCGGGGCGTTCGGTTCTGGCGTATCAGTGCTCATCTCTCTCAAACCTCTCAGGCGAACATCGTTTCCGCCTTGCGTAAAGCGTCGACGAGTTTATCGACCTCCTCGCGCGTGTTGTACAGGGCAAACGACGCGCGGCAGGTGGATGTCACGCCGAAGCGGCTCAGAAGCGGCATGGCGCAATGGGTGCCCGCACGGACCGCTACGCCGTAGCGATCGATCACGGTAGCGACGTCATGAGCATGCGCGCCCTTCATCTCGAAGGAGAGGATCGCGCCCTTATCCTGCGCCTGGCCGATGACCTTCAGCGAATTCATCTCGCGCAGGCGCTCATGCGCATAGTCGCGCAGCATGTTTTCGTGGGCGACGATCTCATCGCGCCCGATATCCATCATGAAGCGCAAAGCCGTGCCGAGCGCGATCGCCTCGATGATCGCCGGTGTCCCGGCCTCGAAACGATGCGGCGGCGTGTTGTAGGTCACCGTCTCCGTCGTCACCTCGGAGATCATCTCGCCGCCGCCCTCGAAGGGGCCGAGCTTGTCGAGCCACGCCTTCTTGCCGTAGAGCACGCCGATCCCGGTCGGCCCATAGACCTTGTGGCCGGTGAAGACGAAGAAATCGGCATCCAGCGCGCGCACGTCCACATGCATGTGCACCGCGCTCTGCGCCCCATCGACGAGCACCGGCACGCCGCGCGCATGCGCCGCCTTGATGATCTGGCGCATCGGGGTGATGGTGCCCAGCGCATTCGACATCTGCGTGATCGCGACCATCCTGGTGCGAGGAGAAAGCAGCTTCTCGAATTCCTCGAAGAGGAAATTGCCGTCATCATCCACCGGCGCCCATTTGATCACGGCGCCCTTGCGCTCGCGCAGAAAGTGCCAGGGCACGATGTTGGAATGGTGCTCCATGATCGAGAGGATGATCTCGTCCCCCTCCCCGATCGCTTCGGGACCTTCCATCTGGCCGAACGCGTTGGCGACGAGGTTGTAGGCCGCCGTGGCATTGCGGGTGAAGACGATCTCGTCGGCGGATTCCGCGTTGAGGAATTCGCGACAGGTCTCGCGCGCCTCCTCAAAGCCTTCCGTTGCAACATTGGCCATGTGATGCAGGCCGCGATGCACATTCGCGTAGCCTGTCTCCATGGTCTCGACCATGCGGTCGATGACGGCGCGGGGCTTTTGTGCCGAGGCGGCATTGTCGAGATAGACCAGCGGCTTGCCGTAAACCTCCTGCGACAGGATCGGGAATTCCCGGCGGATCGCCTCGACATCGAAAGCCTGCGGGCTCTTGCTCACGTCCATCGCCTCATCCTTGCTGTCCGCCACCTGCGCGGCGGCGGACGGTTTTGCTGCGCCCCGGCTCATCTGGCAAGGCCGGGGCGCTTCCTGTGCTGTTTACGAACGAGAGGCCAGCCAGGTGCGTGCGACACTCAGAAGCGCCTCGCGCAGACCCTCATCCGTCTCGTCGACGGCTTCCTCGACCGCTTCGCCGAGGAAGGATTCGATCAGGAGCGCCTCGGCCTCCGGACGCGGAATGCCGCGCGCCATCAGGTAGAACAGCAGATCGTCGTCGAGCGCACCACAGGTCGCACCATGGGCGCAGAGCACGTCATCGGCGAAGATTTCGAGCTCGGGCTTGTTGTTCATGGTGGCGCCGTCGGAGAGAAGCACCGCCGAGGACATCATCTGCCCGTCGGTCTTCTGCGCCTCCTTTGCCACCGCGATCCGGCCCTGGAACACGCCGGTGGCGGTGCCGTCGATCGCCGTCTTGAAC
>NZ_DATGCW010000343.1:0-30899 GCF_035311605.1 Saliniramus sp. | reverse complement strand
TCGTGGCGGGTGACGTCACTTACGGCCATCGCTTCCTTGCGCCCGCGCCGATCCCCGTGCGCCGGCTCGATGATTACGTCGCCGCTCTGGAGAAGGCGAAAGTCGTCGTGGATTCCCAGCAGCGACAGGACATCATCGCCCATGACGCGCGCGATCTCGCCTTTGCCCAGGGGCTGACGCTGGTGGAAGACGATGCCCTGCTCGAAGAGGTGGCCGGGCTGGTCGAATGGCCGGTGACCCTGATGGGCAGCTTCGACGAGGCCTTTCTCGCCATTCCCGACGAGGTGATTCGCGCCACCATCCGCACCAACCAGAAATGCTTCGTGCTCGCCGGCCCGGACGGGCGGCTCGCCAATCGTTTCATCATGGTCGCCAACATTGCAGCCAGCGATGGCGGCGCGCAAATCGTGGCGGGGAACGAGCGCGTGGTGCGCGCGCGGCTCTCCGATGCCAAATTCTTCTGGGAGACCGATCGCGGTACCGGGCTGGAAGCACGTCTGCCGCGCCTCGATTCGATCATCTTCCACGAGAAACTCGGCACCCAGGCCGCCCGCATCGCCCGGATCGGCCATCTCGCGCGCGAACTGGCTCCGATCGTGGGTGCCGATCCTGCTCTCGCGGCGCGCGCCGCGCAGCTCTCCAAGGCCGATCTCGTCACCGAGATGGTCGGCGAATTCCCCGAATTGCAGGGTCTGATGGGGCGCTATTATGCGCAGGCGCAGGGCGAGGATGACGCAGTCGCAGCAGCGATCGAGGATCATTACCGCCCCCTCGGCCCTACCGACGACGTCCCGACGGAGCCCGTCACCATCGCCGTGGCGCTCGCCGACAAGATCGATACCCTCACCGGCTTCTGGGCGATCGACGAGAAGCCGACCGGCTCGAAGGATCCCTATGCCCTGCGCCGCGCGGCGCTCGGGGTGATCCGGCTGCTGCTCGATAACGGCGTGCGGCTCGCGCTGTCGCGCGTTTTCGAACCCCTCTTCATTGCATGGGGCGAACGCCTCGCCGCGCAGGGCGTCGCGGTCACGTCCGGCGTCGGCAAACGCGATTCCGGCAAGCCAGGCGGCGCGCCGGCGCGGTCCGACGAGGCCGATCTGCTCGCCTTCCTGGTGGATCGCCTCAAGGTCTATCTGCGCGATCACGGCGCGCGCCACGATCTGATCGATGCGGTCTTCGCCCTGCCCGGCCAGGACGATCTCACTTCCGCCGTGCGCCGGGTCGAGGCGCTGGGGCGTTTTCTCGATACGGAAGACGGCGCCAACTTGCTCGCGGGCTTCAAGCGCGCGGCCAATATCCTGCGCATCGAGGAAAAGAAGGACGGAGCGCACTTCGATGCCGCCCCCGATCTCGCCCTGATCCAGGAGCGCGGCCAGATCGAGGAGAAGGCGCTCGCAGTCGCGCTCGACCGCAGCCGCGCAGAGGCGCAGGCCGCTATCGCGCAGGAGGATTTCGAAGCGGCGATGCGCGCCCTCTCGCAATTGCGCGCGCCGGTCGACGCCTTCTTCGACAAGGTCACCGTCAATGCGGATGATCCCGCTTTGCGCGACAACCGCCTGCGCCTGCTCCACGCCCTGCGCGAAGCCACCCGCGCCGTGGCCGATTTCAGCCTGATCCAGGGCGGCGCAGCCTGATAGAGGCGGTGATCGCGGCTGACCGGGTTGCTGCGCGCGCCGCTCAATCCACCACGAGCCGCTCCCAGCCCACGGCATACACGCGCGCGCGTCCGATCACATGCGCTGTCACGCCGTCGGGGAAAAACGGCGCGAAAGCGGCGTCGCGCAGGTTGAGGCCGCCGGTGAAGGCGCCGAAGGCAGGCATGATGGAGCGTGTCGCATCGCGGGCGAAACAGCGCGCGCGCAGCCGCCCGGCGCGGCCCGTAATTTTCGCTACGGGGTGCAGATGGCCGGCGATTTCATGACCGGCTTCGTTTGACGGTTCGTGCATGAGCCGCACGCCGGCGAGTTCCGTGCGCGCGGCGACGTCACCGCCGAGTGAATCGGGCAGGGCCGGGTCGTGATTGCCGGTGAGCCAGAGCCAGTCGCGCCCGCGCATCAGATCAGCCAGCATGGCGCGCTCAATGGCGAGCGAAGCGAACCGGGCGGGGCCGGCGGCGTCATGGAAGGAATCGCCGAGCGCGATGACGCGGGCCGGATGACGCCGGGCGATCACGGCGGCGAGGCGGTCTAGCGTCTCGCGGGTATCGTAGGGTGGCAGCATGAAGCCGCGCGCGGCGCGCGAAGCGCCCTTCTCGAAATGCAGATCGGCCACCAGGAGCGTGCGCTCCTCGGGCAGCCAGAGCGCGCCGGAAATGTCGCAGATCGCAGCGAGGCGCCCGAGGCTGAAGGCGCTCTCGGTAGCGGATACTTCGTCGGCTATTGATTTAGTAGCCAAATTCATGAGCCGGCTATTCCATAAGCATTTTCAGCCATTCCCGGTCCCCGCCGCTTCGCGCATCAATTCCGCTTCCGCTTGCGCCAGCAGATCATCCGCGCCTTCGCCGTAGATGCTTTCACGCCCGATCTCGAGCATGATCGACACGCCCAGCGGCGAGACGCGGTCGAGCGGCTCGTGGATGATTCGGCCCTTGATCCGTTCCAGCATCATGGCGAGACGCTCGAGGTCAAGCAGCCCCGTCGCCGCATCCTGGCGGGCTGCGCGCAAAAGGATGTGGCGCGGGTCGTGCTTGCGCAAGACATCATAGACAAGATCAGTGGAGAAGGTGACCTGTCGCGTGGTCTTCTTCTGGCCGGGATAATGCCGCTCGATCAGCCCGGCGATCACCGCGCAATAGCGGAAGGTCCGCTTCATCAGCGCCGATTCCTCAAGCCACTCCTCCAGATCATCGCCGAGCATGTCCTGCGCGAACAGATCTTCGATGAAACCGGGTTTCGTCTTCTCCATCAGGCCGATATCGCGCAGTCCCCAGACGCAGAGCCCGTAATCATTGGCGACGAACCCGAGCGGCTTCATCCCTGCGCGCTCGAGCCGCCGGGTGAGCAGCATGCCGAGTGTCTGATGCGCGAGCCGGCCCTCGAAGGGATAGGCCACGAGATAGGCCCGCCCCGCGCGCATGAAGGTCTCGACGAGGAGATCCTTCGGCCCGGGGAGGCGCGAGCGCAGCCTTTGCAGGTCAAGCAGTTCCACGAGTTGCTCCGGCAGCCGATCCCAGCTCTGCGGATCGGCCAGATAACCACGCACGCGCGCCGCGAGATAGGTCGAGAGCGGGAACTTGCCCCCGGCATAGCTCGGGATCTTCGGATCCGTCCCCGCCGCAGCCCGCGAGACGATAGCGGCATCCTCGGTAAGGCCGTGAAAGGTCAGTACCTCGCCGGCAAAGAGAAAGGTATCACCCGGCGAAAGCGTCTCCGCGAAATATTCCTCGACCTCACCCAGAACACGCCCGCCGCGTCCCGCCGGCTGGCCGGCGCGACCGGGACGTCCGAGCCGCACCTTGACCATCGTGGCCTCGACGATGGTGCCGACATTCATGCGGTATTGCTGGGCGATGCGGGCATCGCGCACCCGCCAGAGCCCGTCCTTGCCCTGCACGATGCGCGCGAAACGCTCATAGGCCGTGAGCGCGTAGCCGCCGGTGGCGACGAAGCGCAGCACGTCATCGAAGGTCTCGCGGTCGAGCGCGCGATAGGGTGCCGCTCCACGAATCTCGGCATGGAGATCATCCGCGTCGAACGCCTCGGCGCAGGCCATGCCGAGAACGTGCTGGGCGAGCACGTCGAGGGCGCCGGGATGCATGTCGGGCGTGTCTTGCGCTGCCTCCTCCACCGCATCGAGGGCGGCGCGGCATTCAAGGATCTCGAAGCGGTTGGCCGGCACGAGAAAGGCGCGCGAGGGCTCATCGAGCCGGTGATTGGCCCGCCCGATCCGCTGCAGGATGCGGCTTGCCCCCTTGGGGGCTCCCACATTGATCACGAGATCGACATCACCCCAATCAATACCGAGATCGAGGGTCGCGGTACAGACCACCGCCTTGAGCCGCCCCTCGACCATTGCCGCCTCGACCTTGCGGCGCTGGGCAACATCGAGAGAGCCGTGATGCAGGGCGATCGGCAGCGTCTCCTCATTGAGCCGCCATAAAGCCTGGAAGACGAATTCCGCCTGCATCCGCGTATTGACGAAGACGAGCGTCGTCCTGTGGCGGCGGATCAGTTCGTAGATCGACGGCATCGACGCCGCCGCCGTATGCCCCGCCTGCGGCAGCGGACGGTCGGATTCCAGCATCCGGATCTCGGCGCGCGCGCCGCCCTCGACGGTAACGATCTGAGGGGGACGCGCATCGTCGGGCGTGAGATAGCGTGCCAGCGCCTGCGGTTCGCGCACCGTGGCCGAGAGCCCCACTGCTGTGAGATCGGGCGCGAGGGCGAAGAGTCGGGCGATATCCAGCGAGAGCAGATCCCCGCGCTTGGAGGTGACGAGGGCATGCAGTTCGTCGAGCACGACGCGCTGCAATCCGGCGAAGAGAGCACGCGCCTCGCGATGGGCGAGCATCAGGGCGAGCTGTTCCGGAGTGGTGAGCAGGATCTGCGGCGGGCGCTCCATCTGGCGTGCCCGCTTGTGGGCAGGTGTGTCGCCGGTGCGCGTCTCGATGGCGAGATCCAGCCCCATATCCCGCGCAGGCATCTCCAGATTGCGCGCCACGTCGACGGCGAGAGCCTTGAGCGGCGAGATGTAGAGCGTGTGCAGGCGGTTCTCGCGCGGTTTCAACGAGGCATCGGCCAGATCGACCATGCTGGGCAGGAACCCGGCCAGCGTCTTGCCCGCACCGGTGGGGGCGACGAGGAGCGCGCTGCTTCGGGCCTGCGCCAGCGCGAGCAGTTCCAGCTGATGCGCGCGCGGCTGCCAGCCGCGACCGGCGAACCAGTCGCGAAAGCGCGCGGGCAGGAGGGGATCGGGATCGTGCGACACGGGCACAGAGTAGCGCGTTTGCGCGCGCCGGGGAGCCCGCATCAGCGAGAAAGAGCGCGCAGAAAAAGAAATGACCGGGCGATCAGACCGCCCGGTCATCATCAATTCGCGATCGCGCGCCGGTCAGGCGGCGAGCTGGCGCAGGACGTAGTGCAGGATACCGCCGTTACGGAAGTATTCCAGCTCGTCCAGCGTATCGATGCGGCAGATCACCGGCACGTCCTTCACCGAACCATCAGCGAAGGTGACCTGCGCGGTGAGCTTCTGGCGCGGCTTGAGCTGGTCGCCGGCGAGCCCCTTGATCGAGACCTGCTCGGCGCCAGTGATGCCCAGCGACTGCCAGCTATGGCCTTCATCGAAGACCAGCGGCAGCACGCCCATGCCCACGAGGTTCGAGCGGTGGATGCGCTCGAAGCTCTCCACGATCACCGCGCGCACGCCCAGAAGCCGCGTACCCTTGGCCGCCCAGTCGCGCGAGGAACCGGAGCCGTATTCCTTGCCAGCGAAGATAACGAGCGGCGCGCCTTCCTCTGCGTAACGCATGGCGGCATCATAGATGTACATCCGCTCGCCGGAGGGATGGTGGATGGTGTAGCCACCCTCGACCACGTTGCCTTCCTCGTCCTTCACCATCTGGTTCTTGATGCGGATATTGGCGAAGGTGCCGCGCATCATGATCTCGTGGTTGCCGCGACGGGTGCCGTACTGGTTGAAATCGGCCACGGCGACCTGATGCTCCTGCAGATACTGCCCCGCCGGCGAGGCGACGCGGATATTGCCCGCAGGCGAGATGTGGTCGGTCGTGATCGAATCGAGGAACAGGCCGAGCACCCGGGCATTCTCGATATCCGTGATCGGCGCCGGCTGCTTGGTGATCCCGTCGAAATAGGGCGGGTTCTGGACATAGGTGGAACCACCCTGCCAGGCATAGGTCATGCCGCCCTCGACCTCGACAGCCTGCCAGTTGTCGTCACCCTTGAAGACATCGGCATAGCGGGTCTTGAACAGTTCACGCGTGACGGTCTTGTCGATGAAGTCCTGGATCTCCTTGGCGGAGGGCCAGATATCCTTCAGGTAGACCGGCTTGCCGTCGGCATCATGCCCGAGCGGCTCGTTGACGATATCGGCAAACATCGTGCCCGCCAGCGCATAGGCCACGACCAGCGGCGGCGATGCAAGATAGTTGGCGCGCACATCAGGATTGACGCGGCCCTCGAAATTGCGGTTGCCCGAGAGCACGGAGACCGCGACGAGATCGTTGTCGTTGATCGCCTTGGAGATCGGCGGATCGAGCGGGCCGGAATTGCCGATGCAGGTGGTGCAGCCGAAGCCGACCAGGTTGAAGCCGAGCGCGTCGAGATCGCCCTGCAGGCCGGCAGCTTCGAGATATTCCGCCACGACCTGCGAGCCTGGCGCGAGCGAGGTCTTCACCCAAGGCTTGGTCTTGAGCCCCTTCTTCACCGCATTGCGCGCGAGCAGGCCGGCGCCGATCATCACGGAAGGATTGGAGGTGTTGGTGCACGAGGTGATCGCGGCGATCACGACATCGCCGTCGCCGACATCGTAATTGGCGCCCTCGACCTTGTAGCGCTTTGAGAGATCGATCGCCTTCTTGAACTCCTTCTCCATCGCGTCTTCGAAGGAGGACTTGGCATCGGTGAGCAGCACGCGGTCCTGCGGGCGCTTGGGGCCGGCCAGCGAGGGGACCACGTCGCCGAGATCGAGCGCGAGCGCATCGGTGACGACGGGATCGGGCGTGTTCGCATCGCGCCACATGCCCTGCGCCTTGGCGTATTCCTCGACGAGGGCGAGGCGGGATTCCTCACGGCCCGAGACGTTGAGGTAATCGAGCGTGCGCTGGTCGATCGGGAACAGGCCGCAGGTGGCGCCGTATTCGGGGGCCATGTTGCCGATGGTGGCGCGGTCGGCGACGGGCATGTCGTCGAGGCCGGGGCCGTAGAATTCGACGAACTTGCCGACAACGCCCTTGGCACGAAGCATCTGCGTCACGGTCAGCACGAGATCGGTGGCGGTGACGCCTTCCTTGAGCTTGCCGGTCAGCTTGAAGCCGATCACTTCCGGAATCAGCATGGAGACCGGCTGGCCGAGCATGGCCGCTTCCGCCTCGATGCCGCCGACACCCCAGCCGAGCACGGCGAGGCCGTTGACCATGGTGGTGTGCGAATCGGTGCCCACCAGCGTATCCGGATAGGCGATGGTCTCGCCGGTCTTCTCGTCCTTGCGGGTCCAGACGGCCTGAGAGATGTATTCCAGATTGACCTGGTGGCAGATGCCCGTGCCGGGGGGCACCACGGAGAAATTGTCGAAGGCGGACTGGCCCCATTTCAGGAAGCGATAGCGCTCGCCATTGCGCTGATATTCCAGCTCGACATTATGCGCAAAGGCCTTGGGCGTGCCGAATTCGTCGACGATAACCGAATGGTCGATCACGAGATCGACGGGGACGAGCGGGTTGATCCGGGCCGGATCGCCACCGAGCTGGGTGATGCCGTCACGCATGGCGGCGAGATCGACCACGGCGGGGACGCCGGTGAAGTCCTGCATCAGCACGCGGGCGGGGCGATAGGCGATCTCACGCCCGGCTGAGCCCTTGTCTTCGAGCCAGGCGGCAACGGCGGCGATATCGTCCTTGGTGACCGTGCGCCCGTCTTCGTGGCGCAGGAGGTTCTCGAGCAGGACCTTGAGCGAGAACGGCAGGCGCGAGGCGCCTTCGAGGCCGTTCTTCTCCGCCTCCGGAATGGAGAAATAGGTGTATTTCTGATCGCCGACGGTGATTTCGCGGCGGCAATTGAAGCTATCGAGCGACATGAGCGTTCCTCGCTTGCTGGATGACCCAACAGATTCGACAAAGGTGGCATTCCCATGAACACCACCCGCGCCGCTCCGGGAGCGCCCGGACGCCCATCGCGATCGGCGCGCCGGGGCCCTGGGGCCGGTCCGGCACGCACTGGTAACGCGGCGCACTGTGCGGCGTATAACCGAAACGCGCCGCGCAATCTACCTCATCAGGAATGATTCTAAGGTCTGGGGTGTTGCGGGCCGTATTCGCTGCCGTCTTCGGAGTGCTGACCCGTCAGCGCCCGCGACAAACCGTCGAGCAGCGGATCGGCAACGCCGATTTCCTGAAGATGCGCTGCCGTGGCGATGACGTATTCCGGATTCTCGCCCGATTGGCCCACGCCCTGCCGAACCAGGCGCAAGAGCTCTTCCGTAGGCAGGCGTCCGGCATATTGCTCGTGCTCGCGATCGACCACGTATGTGAGCGCTTCGACCTCGCGTGCGTCTTCCAGGGTAATCTTCACCCGGCTTTCCTCATACACCATGGTCGCCTGCTCGCGCGCCCGCAGATAGGCGATCACCGCCTCCGTTTCCCGCGCGGCGACGCGGAAAGCCATACCGGTACAGGCCCCGCCGCGATCAAGGCCGAGCACGAGGCCCGGGCGATCCGGCGTGCCGCGATGGACGTAGGAGTAGACGCACAAGGCCCGATGGAAACCCAGAAGCTCGGCCCGGTGGCACTCTTCGTATCGAAAGCCCGGGCGCCACATCAGCGAGCCGTAGCCGAAGACCCAGAGATCGTCTGTCGCAAGCTGTCCGTCGGTCACGTTCTCGCCCTCGATTTCCTGCACGAGAGGCGCTATCAGGTTCGCGGGCGTATCGCAATCGATCGACCCGGATCAATCCGTCTGAGGGCGGGCGGATCCGGTGCCGATCAGCCCGACGCCCGCCCGGAATTGGAGCATTCGATGTCGAGCCGAGACGATTCACCGCAAGATTCTCCCGATCACGATCCGAACCGGGATGACACGCCGCAGCCGCGTCGCCGGACAAGCCGGTTCTGGCTGTTTGCGCCCTATATCCTGCTCGTGACGCTGATCGTGGCATGGAGTGCGGCCTGGTTCTACGTGCGCGAGCGCGTCGACGGCGAGATCGAGGCCCGGCTGGTGCGCGAGGCCAATCTCGGGCGCAACTGGAATTGCGCTGATCGCAGTATCAGTGGCTACCCGTTCCGCATCGAGATTTCCTGCGCGAGCCTGATCTTCACCCGCGCCGACGGCACCACCTTCTCGCTCGGGCCGACGCGGGCCGTGGCACAGGTCTATCAGCCACGCCACGTCATCGTGGAAGCCGCCGGACCTTTGCGGGGCACGGACGGCGTCGCCGCGTTCGAGGGCGACTGGGAGAGCCTGCAGGCCAGCATCACGGAGCTGGGACGCGGGACGGAGCAGTTCGCGCTGGATCTGCGTGCGCCGGAGATCATGGTCCGGGGGGCGGGCCCGGTTCCGATGGAGGCCTCTGCCGAACGTGTCGAACTGTATGTGCGCCCCGCGCCCGACACCGCTCCCGCGATCGGCGCCGTCGACATCGTGATGCGCGCCAGCGACGCCCGCGCGCCGGCACTCGATGGCCTGGTCGGCGATGACCGCCCGGCCCAGGTCGAGATCGGCGCGCGCACCACCAATCTGCGCAGCCTGCGTGCCGGCTCGCCGCGCCAGATGGCGGTGAACTGGCGCGATGCCGGAGGGACGCTCATTCTCGAGATGATCGATATCCGCAAGGGCGACGCGCATGTGCAGATCGCTGGAGAACTCGGCCTCGACGAGGTCTTGCGCCCGCAGGGCCGGATCGAAACGTCAGCAGCGGGGATCGAGAGCCTCGTCGGGCGCCTGCTCGGCGGCGAACAGCAGCAGAGCAATGCAATGATGATGCTTGACGCGTTGGCCCCGCGCAATGAAGCAACGACGGGCCCGGAAGGCCTGCGCCGCTTCCCGCCGCTCGATCTGCGCGGCGGGCGCGTCTTCATGGGGCCGATCCCGATACCGCAGGTGCGGTTGCAGCCGATCTTCTGAAGCGGCGCTCGCGTCTCAGAAATCGCAGGCGGTACCCTTGATCTCCCAATCGTTGTAGCGCACGGGTTCCAGCCCGCCGCGACCGAGACGCTCGGGATCCTTCGTGATCCCGGCGGCGCGGGCGTCGATCTCCGCGCGGCGCTCGGCTGCTTCCTCGAGCGCCCGGCGTGCGGCAGCGCTCAACGGTTTGCCGGGTGCCGCGCCGGGCATATCGGCTGCAGGCGCCTCAGCGGGCTCCTCCGCAGGAAGATCAGTCGTGATGCTGTCGGATTGCATGTCGTCCTCGCCGAAAACCAGTATCCTGAAGTACCGGAATCCCGCGCCATGATCCTGCCATGACCTTGCCGCGAGACCGGTACACACCCCACATATAGGGCGGTTTTTACCAGAATGGGACCTGTCGATGAACTACTTCAAGACCGGCTTGCTGTTGGCTGTGATGACCGCCCTGTTCGGCGTGGTCGGGCTGATGATCGGCGGTGAGGCGGGGATGCTGATCGCCCTCGTCATCGCCGCCGGCACCAATGTCTATGCCTACTGGAATTCCGACAAGCTCGCCCTGCGGGCCCATGCCGCGCGCGAGGTGGACGAGGCGAGCGCGCCGGAATTCGTGGCCATGGTGCGCGAACTCGCGCAGCGCGCCGGGCTGCCCATGCCGAAGGTCTACATCATCGACAACCCGCAGCCCAACGCCTTCGCCACCGGGCGCAACCCGGAGAACGCCGCCGTCGCGGCGACGACCGGGCTGATGCGCATGCTCAGCCGCGAGGAGCTCGCCGGGGTGATGGCGCACGAGCTGGCCCACGTCAAATCCCGCGACACGCTGATCATGACGGTCTCGGCGACGATCGCCGGCGCGCTCTCGACGCTGGCGCAGTTCGGTTTCTTCTTCGGCGGGCGGGGCGACAACCGCCCGCATCCCTTCATCATGCTGGCCATGATGATCCTTGCGCCCATGGCAGCGATGCTGATCCAGATGGCGATCAGTCGTTCGCGCGAATATGTGGCGGACCGGATGGGCGCGGAAATTTGCGGCAACCCGCTCTGGCTCTCCTCCGCGCTGGAGAAGATCGCCGGCGGAGTCGCGCGCATCCCCAATGAAAACGCCGAGCGCCATCCGGCCACGGCCTCGATGTTCATCATCAACCCGTTGCGGCGCGAGGCAATGGACAACATGTTCTCGACGCATCCCGACACCGCCAACCGCATCGCCGCGCTGGAAGATCTCGCGCGGCAGATGGGGATCGGCGGCATGAGCGCCCGGGCGGGCGCGGCTGCCCCCGCCGCCGCCCCCGTGCGTCGCGGCCATGCCGGCCCGCCCCCAGGCGCGCCCTGGGCGGGCGGGCGCGCAGGACGCCGTCGCGGGCCTTGGGGGTGAGGCCTCTGCGGACCGTCAAGGCTGTCAGAACAGCTTCAGCCCCTTGAGGCTGACATGTCCCTCGCGGCCCACGATGATGTGGTCATGGACGGCGATGCCGAGCGGTTTGGCGACATCGGCGATCTCCTTCGTCATGCGGATATCCGCCTGAGAGGGCGTCGGATCGCCGGAGGGGTGGTTATGCACGAGGATGATCGCCGTGGCTGAGAGCTCGAGGGCGCGCTTGACCACCTCACGGGTATAGACGGGTGTGTGGTCGACGGTGCCCGATTGCTGCACCTCGTCGGCGATCAGCGCGTTGCGCTTGTCGAGGAAGAGCAGGCGCAGCTGCTCCTTCTCGGCGAAGGCCATCGCCGTGCGGCAATAGGTGATCACCGCGCTCCACGAGGAAAGGACCGGGCGCTTGGCCACGGCACCCTTGGCCAGACGCCGGGCCGAGGCCTCTATGATCTTGAAATCGGTGATCGTCGCCTCACCGAGGCCGGGGATCTCGCCGAGCCGTTTGCGCGAGGCGGTGATCGTCTCGGCAAAGCCGCCGAAGCGGCGAATCAGCTCCTTGGCGAGCGGTTTGACGTCGCGGCGCGGGATCGAGCGGAAGAGCACCAGTTCGAGCAATTCGTAATCGGGCAGCGCATCGCCGCCCACTTCGCCGAAACGCGCGCGCAGACGATCACGATGGCCGTAATAATGCGGTGTCTCGTCCTCGAGGGCGGACATGGTGGCGAACTCCGGCGCGCAAACGTGATTCTCGCGCTTATTCTAGGCGCCGGTTTCCGGTTGCGAAAGCGCAGAGATTGCAAAATGAAATATTATGCAATCTTGTAGGGCGGTTTGTCGTAGCCCTTGGGCGAGAGCGTGAAGATCTCGCAGCCCGTCTCCGTCACGCCGATGGAATGCTCGAATTGGGCCGAGAGCGAACGATCGCGCGTCACCGCCGTCCAGCCATCGCCGAGCACCTTCACATGCGGACGTCCGAGATTGATCATCGGCTCGATCGTGAAAATCATGCCCGGCGCGAGTTTCACCTCGTAATTCGGCTCGACGAAATGCAGGATCGTCGGTGCGTCGTGGAAGACGCGCCCGAGCCCGTGGCCGCAGAAATCGCGCACCACCGAACAGCGCTCGCCCTCCGCATAGGCCTGGATCGCCGCGCCGATATCGTTGGTGGTGGCGCCGGGTTTGACCGCCGCGATGCCGCGCATCAGGCATTCATGGGTGATGTCGCACAGACGCTGCGCCTTGCGCGAGACGTCGCCGACGAAATACATCCGGCTCGAATCACCGTGCCAGCCATCCACGATCAGGGTGATGTCGACATTGACGATATCGCCCTCACGCAAGGGCTTCTCGTTCGGAATACCATGGCAGACGACATGGTTGATCGAGGTGCAGCTCGATTTCGGATAGCCGCGATAGAGCAAGGTCGCCGGATAGGCACCGTGATCCATGGCGAAGTCGAAGACCAGCGCGTCGATCGCCTCGGTGGTGACGCCGGGGCGAATCATTTCCGCCACGAGATCAAGCGCCTGCGCGGTGAGATTACCGGCCCGGCGCATGCCCTCGAAGGCTTCCGGCCCGTGCAGGGGGACCTTGCGGGTTGCGGTGTCGAGTTCGGTGGTTTCGTCGATGGTCATGGCGGCTCACGGCTGGTTCACGAGGGACCATAGCCACTCCGGCGCGGGATTCAAGGTCAGTGCGGGCCGTCACGGTGCTGCGCCGGGCGTATCCGGCCCGGATACGCCCCTGTTCGCAGACAGGTGGTACGATTCAGGCCCACAGCGCCGGATCGCTGGCCATGCCCGCGAGCGCGCGTGCCGCAGCCGAGATCAGCTTCTCGCCCTTCCCGGCATCTGCATGCCTGGCATCGCCGATGACGCCCGTGCGCGTCAGCGCGGTGAAGTCACGCCAGCGATACATCGGCGCGCCGAGCACCGATGCCGCATCCTGCGCCGGCGGGCCGTAAGCGCCCGGCAGCGCATCGTGCTTGACGAGATCTCCGGCCAGAGCCAGCATCATCGAGGTTTCCGCCTCGCAGGCATGCAGGACACCGCGCTGATCCTCCAGGATCGCGGCGAATTCGTCCTGGGCGAGCCCGAAATAGGTCGTCACGGCGATACGCGCGGGAACTGCGCGGGACAATTCACCGGAAAGGGCATTCAGCGCACTGGCATTACCGCCATGGCCGTTGACGATCACGATGCGCGAAAACCCGGCATCGGCGATCGCGCGGCACATATCCTGCAAGAGCGCGTGCCAGGTCGCCAGCGAGAGGGTCAGTGACCCGCCGAACGGCATATGATGCGCGGCGAGCCCCACAGGCATGGCCGGGGCGCGAATACAGGCCTCTCCCCGCGCGAACAGAAGCTTCGCAGCACGGTCGCAAACCGCCGTGCATAACAGGGTATCGACCCCCGTGGCGAGATGCGGGCCGTGTTGCTCGGTCGAGGCCACAGGCAGGAAGACGATCGCATCATCACCCGCGCGGGCATTGATCTGGTCCGCCCGTAGCCGTTCCCAGGCCGTCTCCGGTACCGTTATCGGATCATCCGCCATCGCCCGTCCTCTGCTGATTACGGATGAAGCCAAGCATGGGATGCTAAGTCAGACAATCCCACAGCCCGGCTTTGCGGGTGTGTGTCCTTGCACGCGCCTTCGCCAATCAGCGCCAGCCCTTTCGGGCCTGCCGCCACAGATGCCAGAGCCGGCGCCAGCGCGGCACTTCCACGAGGCTCGTATAGGGCGCGTAATCGGCGCGCTGCATGCGATCGAGATAGAGCGGTATCAGCGCGAGCGGCAAATAGAGCGGCCCGATGCGCGGATCGCAGGCGGGCAGGGCCGCGCGCGCCGCGTCGCGATGACGGCGGATCTGCTCGCGCATCCGGGCCATGGCAGCGGCGAGTTTTTGCGAATCAGCACGCCCGGCTACGACATCACCGCGCGTGAGCCCCTGCTCGCCCAGAACATCAAGAGGCGGCAGCATCAACTGGCCGCGTCGCGCATGCAGGGGGAATGCGCGCATCAGCGCCGTCATGCCCAGCGCCACACCGGCATGACCGGCGGCATCGGCATCGCCCGCATCGGCGCCATCGGTGAGGATCAGCCCGGCAAGGCGCAACGGCGCGCTGAAGGTCTCGCCGCAATAGCCCTCGAGCTGGTTCAGATCCGCAAACGGATCGTCATAGAGATCATTCAGCCGCGCATCGATCAGATCGAGCAGCGGTTGCACCGGCAGGTTGAAGCGAGCAATCGTGTCGAGCAGCGCTGCAGCGACGGGGTTGGCGCGCACATCGCCGCTCAGCGCGCCGGTCGCGGCCTCCGGTGCGAGCGCATCGCGCCACCATTGCAGCCGAATCTCGCCGGCGAGTGCCTGGCTCACCGCATCGCGCACCCGCGCGATCTCGAGGGTGAAGGCGTAGAGAGCGAAAAGATGCGGGCGCGCCGTCGCATCGGCGAAGAGGCTGGCGAAGTAGCGATCGGGATCGCCCGCGCGCACCAGGCTCTCGCAATGCGCGAAAGCGTCGAAGCCGGCCTTTGAGGAACCCTCGTCCACCTGTGATCTACTCCGTTGCGCGCGATTGCGCAGAGGATTGCGCGCCATCCGCGCTCTGCCCGGCTTCGAGCCGCAGCCGTGTCGCTTCGGTCCGGCTGTGGAAGAAGCCGGCAAGCACTGCGAGTCGGTAGGTCCGAATATAGGCGATGGTGGCGGCGTAACGCAGACCGAACAGGCCCCCGGTGACATGACGCCGCAGGAAATAATATTTCGCGAAAACGGCAAACGGCTCGACCAGCAGGCGGGGCAGGGTAGTCAGCTTCGCGCGTCGCATTTCCACAGCCTGGAGATGGAAATAGGTAATGTTTTTCTCCACGAGATGCGCCAGCGAGCGGATGCTCTCATGGTGGATCGGATGCTTCGCCATGCGCATCGAGACGGGATCGAAGTCGATCGCATCATGCACGAGCGATGCCGGAATGCGCACACGGCGTCGGTCATACAGGCGCACATGCGCATGATAGCCGGCAAAGGGGCGCGGCTGCGCGCGGCCCGGATACACGGTGGGAATGCGAAACCGGAAACCCGCGAGCGCGGGCTCACCCTGCGCGAAAAGCGCTGCGATCTCCTCACGCGTCTGCCGGGGCAGCCATTCATCCGCATCGAGGGAGAGAATCCAGGCATGACGCGCCGCATCTTCGGCGAAGCGCTTCTGGGGGCCGTAGCCCGGCCATGCATTGAAGATCACCCGCGCACCATGCGCCTCGGCCACCGCAACCGTATCGTCGCGCGAGCCGGAATCCACGACGACGACGTCATCGACGAGATCGCGCACCGAGTCGATGCAACGCCCGATCCGGTCGGCTTCGTCGCAGGCGATGATGGTGCAGCTGATCGGCAGGCAACGCCCCGCCACCGTGCCCCGCACCCCTGCCGGGAGCTGCACCCCTGCCGGGTCCTTGTCCGGATCCTGATTCATCACGACTCCCGGTGGCGCCGCACGCGCCGGATCAGATCCCCGGATAGGCGTTTGCGACCACACGGTCAACGACCGGGATCGGCGGCTGCGGCCTCGGGCGTACGCAGCCAGAAACGCTGCATCAGATAGACCGAGGCACCACTGACGAAGCCGTTATGCGTCTCGATCGCCGCGAGACGCGGTTCAATCCGTGAAAACGGAACCGGATCGAACCGACAGATCACCCAGGCGCGCGCCGGTCCCGGACGGCTGCGGCTGGCGATGGCGGCGCTCGGGGTTACGCTATAGTCGATCCGGATACCCGACCCGTCGCGCGCCGGAAGGAGACGCGTGATGCGGATATCGGCCCCGTCCGGATTGAGCGCCGGCAGCGTCATCCGGCACAACCGCGCCTGTGCCTCATCAATGCGTGGCGTGCATCCCGCCAGCATGAAAAACACCGCAATTAGGGCGCCGGCGGCGATGAACCAGGCCACCATTCGGGCGGTGCGCGCGGCGCGGCCCTCAGGCCGCGCCGTCAGTTCCGCCATTTGCCTGCCCGGCCGGAGCCGGCTTCGGCCCGCCTTTGGCGACGCCGACCATGGCGGGGCGCAACACGCGTTCACCGATCACGTAGCCGTCCTGGACCACCTGCACGACCTGACCGCTCGGCACACTCGGATCCGGCACCTCGAACATGGCCTGATGCAGGTTGGGATCGAATTTCCCGCCTTCGGGGGAAAGCTTGCGTACACCGTGGCGCTCCATGCTCTTCATCAGATCGCGCTCGGTGAGCTCGATCCCCTCGATCAGCGCCGTGAGCGCGTCATCCATCTGCGCACGCGCTTGCGCCGGCACGGCATCGAGAGCGCGATGGATGTTGTCGGCGACCGTGAGCATGTCACGGGCGAAGGCCGTCACCGCATAGGCCCGCGCATCGGCGACTTCCTTTTCCGTGCGCCGACGCAGATTTTCCATGTCGGCCAGGGTGCGCAGGAGCTTGTCCTTCATCTCGGCCTTCTCGGCTTCGGCGGCGGCGAGAGCGTCAGTGCCGGGAGCGGCATCATCGGTCCCGCCGGCTCGCGGCGCTGTCGCGTGGTGGCCCTCTTCCTGGCGGGCGCCCTCCTGGGCGGCTGCGGTATAGGCCTGGCTGGCGAAAGCGGCACCGGCTTCCGGATTGCCGGAAGCCGGGCCGCCATTCGCGGGATCGGCAGTGCCGGATTGAGGATTGTGGTTGGGGGCTTTCGGATGGCTGTCTGTCATGGCTCGTCCGTAATCACTCGCTCTCGAAAGGCATGGGCCGCGTCAACGGCGGTTCACGGGCCGCTGATGCGGCGGTTTGGCATCGTTGCGCCTGATATCATGGCGGCGGGGGCCGAAATCAAGCACTGCGTCGCGCACCGCGCCCCGCACCGGGGCCGCCGGCGGCTTCGCTTCTGCCCTCACCCTTGCCCTCACCCTTGCCCTCACCCTTGCCCTCGGCCTTACGTTCGCCCGCAGAGCCTCCCTGGATCACTTCCTGCAGGGCCTTGCGGATGGCGTTCTGGCGGGCGGGGCGGATGATCTTGCCGCCGGTGAGATCGGTCACGTAGAAAACGTCGACGACCTTTTCACCGAAGGTGGCGATATGGGCCGAGGCGATGTTCAGATTGAGCCGCCCCAATGCCGTCGTCAGATCGTAGAGCAAGCCGGCTCGGTCGAGCCCGGTCACCTCGATCACCGTGAAGCGGCCCGATGCGGTGTTGTCGAGCACGATTTCCGGGATCACCACGAAGGGCTTCGTGCGCTCGCGCGGCTGACGCCGGCCATCGACGAGATCGGCGATCTTCACCTCGCCCTTGAGCGCGCGCTCGATCGAGCCGGCAACCTTCTCGGCGCGGCGCAATTCATCCTCGTCGTGATCGAACGCCCGCGACAGGAAGATCGTGTCGAGCGCCATACCGTCCACCGTGGTGAATATCTGGGCATCGACGATGTTGCCGCCGGCTGCGGCACAGGCGCCGGTGACGATGGCGAGAAGGCGTGGATGATCCGGTGAGACCACGGTGATCTCCGTCACACCGCGAAAGCCGTCGGTCTCGAATCCCGTGGCGACGCTCTGGCCCGCCGCATCAGCCTCGCGCATGAAGCGGGCATGGCGTTCGCGAAAGCGCTCGTCGGCCTTGAGCCAGTAGCCCGGATAATGGCGCTCGGCATAGACAGCGAATTCGGCATCGCTCCAATCCGGCAATTGCCCCCGCAGCCGCGCCTTGGCCTGGTCGATGCGCGCCGGTCGCGCCAGATCGGCATCGCCGCCGCCCAGAACAAGCTCGGTCTCGCTGTAGAGCGTGCGCAGAAGCTCGCCCTTCCAGCCGGTCCAGACGCCGGGCCCGACGGCAGAGATGTCGGCGACGGTGAGCAGCAGGAGCAGCTTGAGTCGCTCCATCGTCTGCACGACGCCGGCAAAATCCGCGATCGTGCGCGGATCGGAGAGATCGCGGCTCTGGGCGATGGTCGACATCAGCAGGTGATGCTCCACCAGCCAGGCCACCGTATCGGTCTCGGCCCGCGTCAGGCCCAGGCGCGGCCCCAGCTTGCGCGCGATACGCGCGCCGACGATGGAGTGATCCTCCTCTCGGCCCTTGGCAATGTCGTGCAGGAACAGGGCGACATAGAGCGCCCGGCGGTGGCTGATCGTATGGATGATCCGGTCGGAGAGCGGATGGGTGTCGCCCAGCCGCCCCGCTTCGAGGGCGGCGAGATGGCCGATCGAGCGGATCAGATGTTCGTCCACCGTATAATGATGATACATGTTGAACTGCATCATCGCCACGATCCGCCCGAAATCGGGGATGAAGCGGCCCAGCACGCCGGTCTCGTTCATCCGCCGCAACACGCTTTCGGGCTTGTTGTGCGAGGTGAGGATGTCGAGAAACAGCGCATTGGCGCGCTCGTCCCGGCGCAGATTGGGCGTGATCAGCTTGAGCGAGCGCGTGGCGAGCCGCGAGGCATCCGGATGGATCGCCAGATCATGGCGGTCGGCCTCGCGAAAGAGCGCGATCAGATTGACCGGATCACGGCTGAAAGTCTCTTCATCGCGCACGCTCAGGCGGTTGTTCTCGACCACAAAGGGGCCGATCGCACGGCGTCGCCGCGTTGCACCGCGCAGGCTCCCGATGAAGCGATCGAGCATCGGTACGCGCTTGGCCTGCCGCGCCTCCATCGCCGCACAGACGATCGCGGTGAGATCGCCGACATCCTTGGCGATGAGGAAATAAGCCTTCATGAAGCGCTCGACGGCGGAGAGACCTCCGCGCTCGGAGAAGCCGAGACGCTCGGCGATGAGCCGTTGCAGATCGAAGCTCAGGCGCTCCTCGGCACGCCCGGTCTCGAAATGCAGATGGCAGCGCACCCGCCAGAGAAACTCCTCGCAGCGCTGGAACAATCGCAATTCCTGCGCGGTGAAGAGTCCTGCACCGACCAGCGCCTTCACATCCTCGACCTGGTAGACATATTTGCCGATCCAGAACAGCGTGTTCAGATCGCGCAGGCCGCCCTTGCCGTCCTTGACGTTGGGCTCCACCAGATAACGCGAGGCGCCGGCCTTGCGCACCCGCGCGTCACGCTCGCGCAGCTTCGCCTCGACGAATTCCGCCGCAGAACCCTCGACGAGCTCGGCGTCGAAGCGCTGTTTCAGCGCGCTGTAGAGCACCGCATCGCCGGCGAGGTGGCGGGTTTCGAGCAGCGCGGTGCGAATGGTGAAATCGCTGCGCCCCTCGCGCAGACATTCATCGACGGAACGGGTGGCGTGACCGACCTTGAGCCGCAGATCCCACAGGATATAGAGCATCGCCTCGACCATGCTCTCGCCCCAGGCAGTCTGCTTGTAGGGCAGCAGGAAGAGCAGATCGACATCCGATCCCGGCGCCAGCGCGCCGCGACCGTAACCGCCGGTGGCGACAATCGAAAGGTGTTCGCTGGTCGAAGGATTCTCGACCGGATAGAGAATGCGGTTGACGATCTCGTAGATCGTTTCGACGACCGCATCCATCTGCCGTGACAGGCGCCGCGCACAGGCGAGCCCGTCCCCCTCCGAGAAGAGCTGATCCTGGGCATGAAGGCGGCCATCGGCGAGGAGCGCACGCAACTCCGGCACGACACGCTCACGCAACGCACCCGCGTCACCGAACGGCTTCTTCCGGTGTTCGGCTTCAAGTGTGGCGAGGAGAGAATCGAGGCGTTCGCGGACCATGCCCCCTTCATAGAGGATTTTGCAGCAGGACGCATCGGGGATTTCGCCCCGCCGCCGCCCTAGTGAGAACCGCCCTGCGCCCGCGCGCCGTCAACGCCTTCTCCGAGCGCGTAGCGCAGAATTGCGACATCCGATTCCGCAGCGCGCACGGCGGCGTCGAGCTTGCGCCGGACATGCAGGCTGCGACCAGCATAATTGCGTTTGCGGGCAAGGCATTCGTCGCGATGGGCCAGCGCCCGCTGCAAGGCGCTATGCTCCGCGTGCGGCTGCAGGCCGGATGAGACGTCTTCGCGCTGACGGTCTGCGGAGGGACCATCATGCGGGACGCAGGAGGAGTCCACGCTCTGATCGTTCAATGACACGTCGTTACCTCAAGCATCGGGTTCAAGGCCCGCGTTGCGATCTGACGAAATATGGCCCAGCATTGCCGCTACCGACAGCCGCGTCAAGAAAAATATCAGCAATATCAGTAATTTAGAATTGGAATGATGATAAACTGGACCATTGCCCAACGCGTTTCAGCCACGATCTGCGGGCGCCGCGCCCGGGCTCAGCCGCGCCTGTTCGTCTTCCGGGACCGGGCCTCCGGGCACACTCATGCCGTCACCCGGGCGCACCGGCAGGGCGGTTTCCGGGAAGCGTTTGCGGTATTCTTCGAGGAAGTCGAACAGGGTATCGCTCGATGTGACGCGCGTCGCCAGCGTCCGGAAGGCCTCGGTGTCGAGCGAATCGGGAGCCGAGGCCACGGCGAAGGTTTCGGCATCTTCCGAAGCCATCATCTGATCGAGAAATTTTGCGCGCAGGCGGTCGAGAGCGATCGCCTCGTCGGCGAGCGTATAGGCAATGGCCGCGCGCAGGATATCCGTGCGCTCGCGGCGGCTGAGTTCGTCCCCGTCCTGCCAGCGCCGCCCGGCCAGCGCCTCGTGCGCCTCGCCGGCCTCGCGCCAGCGCTGCGCCGTCCAGAGGATGTCCGCGCGCAGGCGGTCGACCTCCGGCCCTTCAGTATCGGCAAGGATTTCGAGGGCGAGATCCGTGCGCGAGAGATCCGACAGTGCCCGCGCTTCGAGCAGGATGCGGGCCTGGCGAACCGATTCCGGCAATTCCGGCAAGCGCGTCTCGGCCAGCACTTCGCGTGCGGCGAGCGGCTCGCCCTCCATCAGATAGAGCGTGGCGAGACGCGCCGCGACAGTGGCGCGTGCGGAACCGTCGAGGCGGTTATCGACCTGATGCCGCAGCAATTCCGTGGCCTTGTCGATGAGACCGAGTTCCACGAGCCGATTGGACAGTTGCCGAACGATCTCGTCACCGCGTCGCCCGATCGGCAGGAATTCGCGGAAATCGAAGAACAGGGCCACGGCCTCGACCTGGTCGAGCGCCTCGTCACGCCCACCGAGGAAGATCTCGTCGAAGATGCGCGCGGTCTCATCGTGCAATTCGCGCGAGACGGGGTGATCGGGGAAGAAGGTGGCCGCGTTGCGCGCAGCGACGAAGGCGTCACGCCAGCGCCCTTCCTCGGCATAGAGCTGCCCGAGCAGGCCGAGAGTGCGTACCTCCACCTCGTCACCGCGCCAGGAGACGATGAGACGCTCCAGCGCCGCGATGGCCTCGTCGGTCTCGACCGCACCGCGTGCCACGCCATGTTCGAGACGCAGCAGTTCCGCCTGCGCGGCATAGGGGCGTGCAGCCTCCTCGGCGAGGCGTGCCAGATTGGCGAGTGCCTGCTCCGGCTGGCCGATGGCGATGTCGATCCGGGCTTCGAGCAGATGCAGCGCATCCGGCGGGACAGAGCCGGGGGCCAACTGTGCCAGCGCCGTCGCCTCACGGCGCGCGAGGTTGATTTCACCCTCGGCGAGCGCGCTCTCGGCAAGGCTGAGGCGCATGGCGCCCTGAAGATCGTCGGGATAGGCCTCCAGCAATGGCCGCCCGTGTCGGAAACCGGCTATTGCCTGCTGCGCACGACCCTCGCGGGCATCCAGCCAGGCCCGCCAGAGCAGGATTTCGCGATCACTGTCGTGTTCAGGATGCGAGAGGATCTCGCGGGCCTCGTCAAGACGCTCCATCGCCATGGCTGCAGCAGCCTTGAGCAGGAGCCAGCGCCTCTGCATGCGCCGATCAGGTTCATCCTGTGCGACAACGTCGAGTACGCCTGCGGCTTCCGTGGCCAGCCCGTTGGCCAGCATGAAACGCGCGACATCAAGACGGGCATCGCCGCGTTGCGACGGGCGCGCATCGATCACGGCCTCCATCTGTTCGTGAAGGCGCCGGCGCACCGCGCCACCCCGCGCATCGCGCCACGGGCCCGCTTCGAAAACGGCTTCTTCCGGAATCTCGCCCGGGGCGGCCTCTCCCGCCACGGTCGATGTGCCGCTGATCAGCAGATCGCGCGGGCGCGATACGATGACGGCGTCATCGCGCACCCTGACGCGTAAATCATCCGCAATGGCCGCGATGGCTGCGCCCTGCACGGTCTGGAGCAGCTGAAATTCGAGAAAACGCTGATCGCGCTGCAGGTTGCGCGGCTCCCCTGCCGCAGTGGCGACGGCGATGCGCATCCCCGTTTCCGGTGCGTCGATCCAGTGCACGGCGGAAACCTCAGGGAGATCGACGGCGACGACGTGGCGCCCGGAATCGTCAATATCGGGACGCACCGTCACAGGCATCGCGGCGCGGTCGGGATCGGCGTCGATGCTGAGCGTCCAACCCCGTTCATGCGGTGTCAGATGGGCCAACCTCGGCTCGGGGAGCGCGAAGCGCACAGTGACGAAACGCCCCTCGCGCAGGATCCCGTCAAGCCGCGCCACGGCCTCGCTCGCTTCGGGTTGCGGATCGAGGGCGAGCGGCGTGCGGCTGTCGAAGATCACGCGCAGAATGCCGCCATGGGCAAAAGCTGCGGCAGGGACGGCCTCGCCGAAATCGAAATCGAGCCGCAATGATTCGGGGGCGCCGTCATCCGGACCGGGCAGGAAGCGCCCGCGTGCCTCTACGGTCTCGGCGCTCTCCGGTTCGGGAAGCTGCTCGCGGATCAGCTGCTCGATACTGGTGACCGGGGAAGCCGGAGCGGGGTCTTCGGCATCCGCTGCAGCCGGTGCATCATCCCCCGCATCATCCGGTTCCGGATCGATCGGATCCGGCATCCCGGCGCGGCGATCCGTGGCCGCGCCGGGGACTTCATCACCGTTGCGGGATGATGCCGGCGGAACCGGCAGATCGGGCGCGACGATTTCCTCGAAACCTTCGCGCGGTTCGATATCCACGATATAGCTGCCATCCTCGTGGAAGCCGCGTGCATCAAAGCCCCGTTCGAGCAGAAGACGGACCGTCAGATTGCCGTCGGCATCGCTCTCTTCGTATGCGCCGATGCCGGGTATGGTGACGAGCGGGCGCTCGGCCTCGAGGCGGAAGGGGTCGCCGAAGCGAAGTTCGAACAAGCCTTCCTCAACCCGACGGCTGATCGCCGTGGGAATCGGCGGCTCGAAGACGAGCCGGGTCAAAGTGGGCAATTGTGCCACGCGCACGGGCAACGGGCGGATAGGGACTTCCTCCTGCCGCTCACGCTCCTCCGCGATGAGCTCTTCGGCGACGCGGGCGCGCCGGGCCAGATCGGCGACGACCTCCGGGGGCAAACCCGGCATCATGCCGTTCCAGCGCTCGGGCAGGATGTCGACGAAGACGAGCTCCCCGGCATGAATCACGTTGACGTTGAAATTCTGGGTGAGCGCCATGCGCATGCCCGTTCCGTCCGGATCATGGCGCACGACGGAAACGTAGGCGGGCATCTGTTGCGCCAGTCGCTCGCTGCGGATGACAGTGGGTTCCTCGAAGGCGATCACCATGACGCCGTTGGCAGCGCGTGCTTCGACCCGGACCGGTTCGCCGAACTGCAGCAGAATGCGTCCGAAGCCCTCATCCTGCTGGCCACGCACACTGACCTCGCCCGGCTCTTCGGCCATGGCAAGACCCGCCGCGCCCATGACGGCGGCGAGCACGAGCCCGCAATACGCGATCACCATGAGAATCGCGGCGCGGCAGGCCCGGATCGGTCCGGCTTTCCCGATTGCGCAATGCGCGGGAAGCCCGGGGAACAGACGCATCGACATATCCCGTTACGCAGGGCACGCTCACCGTATGGAACCCGTACGGCTATTTCTTTCTAGCGCAACGCGGCTAACGGGGCCTTAACCCGGTCCGCGATTGCACGGCCCCGTACAAGACGCTATCCAGATGGCATGAACGGCGAACCCGAAGGCGCCGACGGCGCCGGGCAAGAAAAGACGATCCGGCAAGCCGCCCGGGCCGATCTGCGATCGCGCGCACCTTTCGCCGCCCTGTGGGCGGCTTCGGTGCTGCTGCCTTTGCTGGTTCTCGGCCTCGCCGCCTGGTGGAGCTGGTACGGCGTCGAGAACGCGGCACGCGACAGGGTGCAGCGCATGGTCGACATGATGCATGAGCACGTCCTGCGCAGCCTCGATACCCAGGAGGCGATTCTCGAAGCCATCGATTACGGCATGGGCCAAAGCGATTGGGAGAGCGTCGCCGGGTCGCGGCGGCTGCATGCCCTGCTCGCCACACTCAATCGCCGCTCGCCGCCATCGGGCGGTATCGCACTGGTCTCGCCCGATCGCGAGATCGTGGCCGGCAGCGCGGAATTTCCCTTCACCCCCATCGATGCCAGTGATCGCGACTATACCCGGCCCGAAGCCCATCGCGGCGACCGGGTCTATATCGGCGAGACGGTCATCGCGCGCCCGCTTGGACAAAGGGTCTTTCCCGTCAGCCGCGCCCGCAGCCGCGCACCCGAGGCGGGCGGATGGATCGTGGCCTCGTTCGCGCCTGACTATTTCGAGGATTTCTACCGCGCGGTGCGCGAGAGCGACGCGGACGCGGCTGCCCTGGTGCGCAGTGACGGCGCCGTGCTTGCCCGGATTCCCTCCGGAGAGGAAACCCGCGAAGCCGGCGAGAGGGGTGAATCGTGGCGTCTGCCAGCGGAGGACGTCATTGCGGCGACCATGGCGGACAGGCCGGATCAGGGCCTGATCGATACCGTCTCGGCGCATGACGGCAACCGCCGCCTCTATGCTTACCGCAAGGTTTCCGGCTATCCCCTCTACGTTGTCTACGGCATGAGCCGGCTAACGATGCGTGCGGCATGGCTGCGCGAACTCGTGGCGCATGCCGCCATCGCCTGGATCGCGGCGATGGCGCTACTGGTGCTGACGGCGCGGATCCAGCGGGCCGCGCGGCGCGAGCGGGTGGCACTCGCCGATGCCCGGTTCGAGGCCGAGCGGCGCGCGGAGGCCGAGAGCCGGCTCGCCCATGCCCAGCGCGTCGATGCGCTCGGACGCATTGTCGGTGGTGTTGCCCATGATTTCAAGAACATCGTCCAGGCGATGCGCGGTGGCGCGTCGCGTGTGGCAAAGCGCGCGGACGATCCGGACGAGGTCCGCCGCATTGCCGGCATGATCGACACGTCGGCCGAGCGCGGTGCGCGTCTGATCGAACGCATGCTCGCTTTCGCGCGGCGCGACCAGATGCCGACGGCGCGGTTCGACGTCGCTGCGGCTCTGGCTGAAACCTGCGACCTGCTCGAACGCACGATCGGCCCGGCCCATCGCCTGATCTGCGAGTCCGGCGCCGATCTGCCGCAGGTGACGGGGGATCGGGCCGAATTCGAGACCACCCTGGTCAATCTCGTGCTGAATGCGCGTGACGCCATGCCCGATGGCGGCCCCATCCGGATCACGGCGCAGCATGAGACCCCGGAAGCGGCCGCCGGGGAGAGCGCCGACACGGCAGCACGCATCATCGCGATCGCCGTTATCGATGCGGGGACGGGCATGGACGAAGCGACCCTCGCGCGTGCCGGCGAGCCGTTCTTCACCACGAAACCGGTCGGTGAGGGTACAGGGCTCGGCCTCGCGACCGCCCGCGCCTTTGCCGAACATGCCGGCGGTACGCTTGAGATTGCCAGCGTTGCCGGCGCCGGCACGCGCATGACGTTGCGTCTGCCGGCCGCCTGATCCTTCTGCAAACCATCAAAAAGTTACGTAAAGGAGTTTTCGCAATCCTGTGTCGGTTGCGGAATTTTCGCGCTGTGTCCCTTATACCTTTGGCGAAGTTACACGAAGTCGATTCTTGCTCTTCCGTCGCGGAACATGGGAGGAATCGCTTCGGAAAACACGTCGGCGTTCGAACCGACGACTTTCGCTTCGAGGAAACACGTTCAGGAGGGACATTCATGTCCAGCAAAATGAAACTCGCCGCGCTCGCCGCAGGCGTCAGTCTCGCCATTCTCGCTGCGCCGGCTGCGCAGGCGCAGCAGGCACGTATCATGACCGGCCCGCAGGGCGGCTCCTGGTATCCGCTTGGTGGCGCATTCGCCAACATCATGGGCGAATACGGCGTCAACCTGCAGGTTCTGCCGGGCGCCGGCATCGCCAATGTCCGCGCCATCGCCGAGGGCAAGGCCGATATCGGCTTCGCCAACTCGATCTCCACGGTCGATGGGCTTGCCGGTCGCGCGCCGTTCGAAGAGCCGCAGGAGAACGTCTGCAACGTGGCGACGCTGTATCCGCAGTATTTCCAGATCGTGGCGCTCGCCGATGCCGGCATTGACTCGATTGCCGATTTCGAGGGCAAGTCCGTGGCGATCCAGCCGCGCGGCAACACGGCCGAGTTCGTGACGGCGCAGGCGCTGGAAGTCGCCGGCCTGACCTATGATGATCTCGGTCGCATCAGCCATGTCTCCTACACCGACGCCGTCTCGTTGATGCGTGACAACAATGCCCAGGTCTTCACGCTCGGCACCACCGTGCCGGCTTCCGCCGTGATGGACCTGGCCTCCTCGCGCGACATCAAGCTGATCAACATGCCCGATGACACGTTCGAGGCCATGCGCGAACTCAATCCGGGCTATACCAAGCTGACCATCAAGGGCGGCAGCTACCCCGGCCAGGACGAGGACGTGCAGGCGGTGGGCTATGCCACGCACATCATCGCGCGCTGCGATCTCGACGAGGAAATCGTCTATGACCTGGTTGATGGCATGGTCGAAAACATTGAGGACCTGACTTCCATCGTGCGCGTGATGGCCGATACCGACCTCGCAGTGATGGCGACCGATACCGGCGTGCCGATGCATGCGGGCGCCGAGCGTTACTACGAGGAACACGGCGCGATGTGATCACGCCCGTCGCGTGAAGACTCTGCCGCCGCCCGCGAATCCTCGGGGGCGGCGGTTTGCGTCCCGGGCACTGCACCCGCGACGCCCTGCATTCGTGACAACCGAAGTATCGGCATTCGCGAGGAGGCGAGGCGCCCTGTCAGCATGCGGCGCGCCCCCGCGATGGAGGAGGGGCCATGTTGTATCTGCCGCAGAAGCTTACCGGGTGGCTGATCACCATCGTCGCGGTATCGATGTCGGTGTTCCATCTCTACATCGCCTTCTTCGGCGCCCCCGATGCCTATGTGATGCGGGGCATGCACCTCGCCTTTGCGCTGGCGCTGGCCTTCCTGATCCTGCCCGGACGCGACGGCAAGGCGAAGAGCCCCAATCTGTTCGATCTGGCGCTGCTGATCGCTGCGGCAGCCGCGTCGCTCTATCCGATGTTCAACCTCGAATACATCCGCATGCGGATGTATTACGTCGATGATCCGACGACGCTTGACTACGTGTTCGGCATCACGCTGATCCTGGTCGTGATGGAGGCCACGCGCCGCGCGACGGGCCTCGCGCTGACAGTCACGGCGGCGCTCTTCCTGCTCTACGGCCTGACCTGGGGAAACCAGAGTGTCGGCATCATGCTCGACCAGCTCTATCTCACCACCGAGGGCATTTTCGGCATACCGCTTTATGTCTCTGCCACTTATGTGATGCTGTTCATCCTGTTCGGCGCCTTCGTCGAGCGCTCGGGCGCCGGCCAGCTCTTCATGGATTTCGCGCTTGCGCTGGCGGGCCACACCTCCGGCGGCCCCGCCAAGGTGGCAATCATCACCTCATCGTTGTTCGGAACCGTTTCCGGTAGCGCCGTCGCCAACGTCATGACGACGGGGACCTTCACCATTCCCCTGATGCGACGCACCGGCTACCGCCCGGCCTTCTCCGGCGCGGTCGAGGCCGTGGCCTCGACCGGCGGGCAGCTGATGCCGCCGATCATGGGGGCCGCCGCATTCGTCATGGCGGAGTTTCTCGGTACGAGCTACCTCGCGGTCGCCGCTTTCGCCATCCTGCCGGCGATCCTGTATTATGTCGCCGTGTTCATGGCGGTGCATTTCGAGGCCAAGCGCATCGGCCTGAAGGGCATTCCCAAGCCCGACCTGCCACGGCTCGGCAAGGTGCTGCGCGAGCGCGGTCATCTGTTCCTGCCGCTGTTCGTCATTATCGGGGTGCTGCTTTCGGGCTATTCCGCCGCCTATGCCGCCCTGTGCGGAATCGGCTCCGTGATCCCCACCACCTGGCTGCGCAGCACCACCCGGTATACCTTCACGCCAAAGGCGATCATCGAGGCGCTGGAAGCGGGTGCGCGCAACACGCTGGTGGTGGCGCTGGCCTGTGCCTGTGCCGGTATCGTCATCGGCACGATCACACTCACCGGCCTGGGCCTGGCCTTCACCAATGTGGTGATGACGGCGTCGCAGAACATGCTGCTGCCGGCGCTGATCCTGACCATGCTCGCCGGGATCGTGCTGGGCATGGGTCTGCCGACGACGCCGGCCTATATCGTCCAGGTCGCCCTGCTCGTTCCCGCCCTGGTGCGTCTGGGCGTGCAGGTCGAGGCGGCACATCTGTTCGTGCTGTATTTTGCCGTGCTCTCGGCGATCACGCCCCCCGTCGCCATGGCGGTCTATGCCGCCAACGGCATCTCGCGGGCCGGTCTGATGGAGAGCTCCTGGGCAGCGGTGAAGCTCGGCCTGACGGGCTATATCATCCCGTTCATGTTTGTCTTCGGGCCCTCGCTCCTGATGATAGGCGAATGGCACGTCATTGTCGGAACGGTGATCACCGCCACGATCGGCGTCACCTGTCTCGCTGCGGCGCTGCACAACTATTTCTTCTTTGGTCACACCCATATCTGGGAACGTCTGTTCCTCCTCGGTGCGGCTTTCGTGCTGATCAACCCGGGGCTCTATACCGATATTGTCGGGGCGAGCCTGGTCGGTCTCACGGTGGCCAGCCAGTTGATGCTTGCGCGACCCAGACGCGGGGAGGCGGAGATTCCGGTCAGTGATGCGCCGGAGACGCAACCCGTAGCGCCGGCGACGCGAGAGAGACAGCCCGGGGAATGATCCCCGGGCTGACCCCCGCTGCCGCGCGGAAAGGGCGGTGAGAAGCCGGCTGACGCACGGCTCAAGCCAACGTGATTTCCATAGCCCGCCCGGTTACGTTTAACTGGTGCCATGTTTTCCGCATCGCTTCGGCTCCCACTCATGTCACATTCGGTCCCACGCATCCTGCGCAACGGTCTTCGGGCGGGTGCTTTTCTGGCGCTCGCCGCGCCGGCCTTTGCCGACGCCGCGACGGAGGCCCAGACCCCGCGCGCAGTGATCGAACTCTTCACCAGCCAGGGCTGTTCGGCCTGCCCGCCGGCGGATGCGAAACTGATCGAACTCGCGCGCGACCCCGAACTGATCGCCCTGACCCTGCATGTCGATTACTGGGATTATCTGGGCTGGGAGGATACGCTCGCGCAGCCGGCTTTCTCCGAGCGCCAGCGCGCCTATGCCGAGACACGCGGTGATCGCGGCGTCTTCACGCCGCAGATGGTGGTGAACGGCCTCTATGCCTGTATCGGCTCGGATGCGCGCGCCATCGCGGCCTCGCTGGCCGCCGCCGATCGCCACGCGACCGGGCTGCCGGTGCCTGTTTCTGTCACACGTGAGGGGCGCGATCTCACCATCGCATTGCATGGCGACCATGACACCGGCGGCGAGATCTGGTTGCTGCGGGTCGAGCCGCTGATGAGCGTGGCCATCGAACGCGGCGAGAACAAGGGACGCGAGGCACATTACGGCAACGTGGTGCGCGCCATGAACCGCATCGCGGAATGGGACGGTACCGCCATGCAGGTGAGCGCCCGTCTCGCCGATGCCACCGGGCGATTCGTCGTCCTGGTCCAGGATCATGATGGCGCGATTCCCGGGCGGATCCTCGGCGCGGCGCGCGGGGACGGGCTTCTCGCCGCGCCTTGAGGAGCGCCATCCGGGCGGTGGAATGTGCGGATTTGACGCAGCCTCAGACCGCGTCGCGCCCTGCAATCATCCCTGATCCGCGCCATCTGTCTGTCATGGAGCAGACATTTCCCGCACTCACGGTATTCTATGATGGCGCCTGTCCACTCTGCGCGCGCGAAATTGCCTTCTATCGACGCCGCAAGGGGGCCGATCGTCTGCGCTGGATGGATGTCGCGCAACTCGCGCCCGATCAGGACGTCGCTCCCGGTCTCGCGCGCGCCAATGCGCTGGCGCGGTTTCACGTCATGGATGCGCAGGGAAAGCTGATTTCCGGCGGCCGCGCCTTCGCCGAGATCATGGCCCGGCTCGACGGGTTTCGCATCATCGGACGCGTCCTGCGCCGTGAGCCGCTGGCGAGCCTGCTGGATGGCGCCTACGCCATGTTCCTGCCCATACGACCACAGCTGCAGCGCCTCTTCGGCGGCAGACGGGAACCAGCCCCATGCACGGATGACGGCGCCTGCGATCCGGCATCGAAGCGCCGGGACTGATCGCGCGTCAGACCGGCCATCGCCGTTCTTGCGAAACCGGGCCGCAGGACGCATCCTCTCGGGCAGAAAAGCCCGAGCGAGAGGATCACGGCGATGCAGGAAGACAATGTCGCGGCGGCGGATATGGCGAACGGGCGCGACGATGCCGGATATCGCTCACGTTTCGTGTCGGCGGCAGACGGGCTGGTGCTGCATCTGCGTGACTATGGCCCGATCGACTCGGCCCTGACCCCGGTCGTCTGCCTGCCGGGAATCGCGCGCACGGCTTACGATTTTCATGATCTCGCGCGCGCCCTGTCCGGTGCCGAAACACCGAGACGTGTGCTC
>NZ_DATGCW010000342.1:0-3412 GCF_035311605.1 Saliniramus sp. | reverse complement strand
GGCGACATGAAATATATCGACACGATGATCCGTGACGGTCTGTGGGATGCCTTCAACGGGTATCACATGGGCCAGACCGCAGAGAATGTCGCCAATCAGTGGCAGATCACCCGCGAGGCACAGGACGAGTTCGCGGTCTCCAGCCAGAACAAGGCCGAAGCGGCGCAGAAGGCCGGCAAGTTCGACGACGAGGTGATCGCGTTCACCGTCAAGACCCGCAAGGGCGACATCGTGGTCGACAAGGATGAATACATCCGCCACGGCGCGACCATCGATGCGATGCAGAAGATGCGCCCGGCCTTCACCCAGGACGGCTCTGTCACCGCCGCGAACGCGTCCGGCCTCAACGACGGGGCCGCCGCAACGCTGCTCATGAGCGCGGACGAGGCCGAGCGCCGCGGGATCGAACCGCTTGCGCGGATCGCGTCCTATGCCACGGCCGGGGTCGATCCCAGGATCATGGGTGTCGGTCCGATCAATGCGAGCCGCAAGGCCCTCGAAAAAGCCGGGTGGTCCATCGGCGACCTCGACCTCGTCGAGGCGAACGAGGCGTTTGCCGCGCAGGCCTGTGCGGTCAACAAGGACATGGGCTGGGATCCGTCGATCGTGAACGTGAACGGCGGCGCCATCGCCATCGGCCACCCGATCGGGGCCTCGGGCTGCCGGGTTCTGAACACGCTCCTGTTCGAGATGCAGCGCCGCGGGGCCAAGAAAGGCCTTGCCACGCTCTGCATCGGCGGCGGCATGGGCGTCGCGATGTGCATCGAGCGCCCCTGAGCCGGAGTGCGGGGGATGACAGGAAAGGGCGCCCCGGGCGCCCTTTTTCATGCCGCACCCCGCATCGCGGAGATTTTACCGCGCAACAATGTTGCGCTTGTCCCGTCAAGAAGATAACCAAGTTACCAACGCATTAGCCAGATTGGAGGATACCATGGCAAGAACTGCACTCGTCACCGGAGGATCGCGCGGAATCGGCGCCGCCATTTCAAAGGCGCTCAAGGCCGACGGATACACCGTCGCCGCGACCTATGCCGGCAACGATGAGGCCGCCGCCAAGTTCACCGAGGAAACCGGCATCAAGACCTACAAGTGGAACGTCGCCGACTATGACAGTTCCAAGGCCGGGATCGAACAGGTCGAGGCCGATCTGGGCCCCATCGAGATCGTGGTCGCCAATGCCGGCATCACCCGCGACGCGCCCTTTCACAAGATGACGCCGGACCAGTGGAATGCCGTGATCGACACCAACCTCACCGGCGTGTTCAACACCGTGCACCCGGTCTGGCCCGGCATGCGCGAGCGCGGCTTTGGCCGGATCGTGGTGATCTCCTCGATCAACGGTCAGAAAGGACAGTTTGCGCAGGTCAATTATGCCGCCACCAAGGCGGGCGATCTGGGCATTATCAAGAGCCTGGCGCAGGAAGGCGCCGCCAAGGGCATCACCGCCAACGCGATCTGCCCCGGCTACATCGCCACGGAAATGGTGATGGCGGTGCCGGAAAAGGTACGCGAATCGATCATCGGGATGATCCCCGCCGGTCGCCTGGGCGAACCCGAGGAAATCGCCCGCTGCGTCAGCTTTCTCGTCTCGGACGACGCGAGCTTCATAAACGGCTCGACAATCTCGGCCAACGGCGGTCAGTTCTTCGTCTGATCCGACCTGCGACAGCGCACGAAAAAGGGCCGGTCCATGGTGACCGGCCCTTTGTTATCCACGCCTATCTGGCTGCGCTGTCAGGCGTTTTCCGACAGGCGCTCGATCTCTTCCTTGATCTTCAATTTCTGTTTCTTGAGGTCCGCGATTTCCAGCGTGCTGCTGCCCGGCGCGCGCTGCGCCTCTTCCACCTTTTCCGAGAGCGCGTGATGTTTCTTCTTCAGTTCTTCAATATGCGAACTCAAGCTCATGGGCAGTCTCCTCTGATATGGATGCGTCTTAAACCGACATGGGAAGTGCAGCATATTTTTACAATACTGTCACGCTGCGGCTGCGAGATGAGCGAGAGTTTTCCGATTGCATTTGACACGACTCAGTCAGGAAAGGGCAAACCTGCCGCATCCCTGAGCACGGCAGCGATCGCGGGCGTGTAATCCTCGCCGTCGCGGCCATGCGCGGCCCCGGCGTGCAGGCATGGCCCGTCATGCAGACGAAATTCCGCACGCCCGCCCTTGCGCCCGCGCATCAGGACAAGGCGCGCGGCCCGCCCCTGCCGGGGGATGAGCGGCAGAACCTCGAGCGATCCCAGATGCGCGGCCATGGCGGCGATCAGGTCGGGCAGGCGGTCGGCGCGTTGAATGAGCGTCACCTGCCCCTTGGGGGCGGCGCGGCGCGCGGCGGCGGCGACCCATTCGGCAAGGGCACAGGTTTCGCCCATGCCGTGCTCGCGCCCCGGATCGCGGGCCGGGGTGCTGGCGGCCCGGTCGAAATAGGGCGGGTTGGCGATGACATGGTCGAATTGGCGCTGTCGCAGGGGGGCCGGCATGTCGGTCAGATCACCGGTGAAGACCTCGAGGGCCTGACCATTCTCTGTGGCATTACGCCGCGCCAGATCGGCATAGGCGGGCTGGATCTCCAGCCCTGCGAGGGCAAGGCCCGGCACCCGCGCGCCCAGACAGAGCGCCGCGATGCCAGAGCCGCAGCCGAGATCGAGCACATTCTGCCCGGCCCGCGCCGGGATGCTCGCGGCCAAGAGCACCGGGTCGATGCCCGCACGATAGCCCGCGCGGGGCTGCGCGGTCCGGAGCCGCCCGCCGAGAAAGGCGTCATGGCTCAGATCCTCGTCGGCAAAGCGCTCAGTCCTCAAGCGAGAACCCGTTGTCGATGAGCGCCTCGCGCGCGTCGGCGTAATCAGCATCCGCCACCATCAGGCGGCGCGGGAAAATCCCGATCGAGCCTTCGAGGATGCTCATATTTACGTCCATTTCAAAGCAGTCTATACCCTCGCCCTGAAGCAGCGCCTGAGCGAAAGCCATGGATGCGGGATCGTTGGTGCGAAGAAGCTGTTTCATAAGGCTGACATAAGGGCACCGCGCGCTATTTGTCGAGCAGTGTTGACGGGAGTGTTATGGGATTGGACGAGGTCGCCACGAAACCGCATGAAGCCCTGGCCGCGCATCTCGCGGACAAGATGGAGGCGGTCAACACGCTGATCCGGGCGCGCATGGCCTCGCGCCACGCGCCGCGCATTCCCGAGGTTACGGCGCATCTCGTGGAGGCGGGCGGCAAGCGGCTGCGCCCGCTGCTGACGCTGGCGAGCGCGGATCTGTGTGGCTATGCGGGCGAGTACGACGTGCATCTGGCGTCGACTGTGGAGTTCATCCACACCGCCACGCTGTTGCATGACGATGTGGTGGACGAGAGCGCGCAGCGCCGGGGGCGGCCGACGGCGAACCTGCTTTATGACAACAAATCCAG
>NZ_DATGCW010000341.1:0-4386 GCF_035311605.1 Saliniramus sp. | reverse complement strand
GATGGCGGCCGCGATGGAGGCATTGCGCGCGCGAATCAGTGCACGGCTGCGCAATACCTCATCGGGCCCGTCGGCATCGCTCATGGCGAGGCATCCTCACACGTATTCGCGCACGAAGGCGCCGCGTTGTTCATGATAGAAAGGCACTGGCAGCATCGGATCGAAGCCGGCCTCGAGCCGGATATCGAGCTCGTCGAGCACCACATGGGTGATGGTCGGCAGATCGAGCTCACGCGCCTGCGACAGGGGCACCCAGACAAGTTCGGTGAGTTCCGAATCGGGCCCCACGAAGCCGGGCTCCTCGCGCGCCACCAACTCGCGATCCACCGCAAAGAAGCGGGTATCGAAACGCTTGGGCCGGCGCGGTGGGGTGATGGCGCGGGCGACGAATTGCAGCATGTCGAGCTCGGGAAACACTCCCGCCTCAACGAAGGCGCGCCACGGCCCGTCGATCTCGATCCCGGGCGCGCCGTAATCAGCCGAGCCCAGCATCACCCCGGTCTCCTCGTAGGTCTCGCGAATCGCAGCCAGCGCCAGCGCGCGGTTGCGGCTGGAGGTGGGGCGCACGACGCGGGCGGAGAGGGCGGCGTCCGTGCGGTCGTCGAGCATGCCTGCGGCGAGCATGCGCCGGTCGCCGGGTTCGATCCGTCCGCCGGGAAAGACGAATTTTCCAGGCATGAACTTGTGGCTGTCATGGCGCTTGCCCATCAGCACGCTCGGTTCCGGTCCTGTCCGGTCCAGAACGATCAGCGTCGCGGCGTCGCGCGGGCGCAGATTCGGCCAGCGTCGCTCGCGCTCGGTCTTCGTGAGACGGTCAGTCATCGGATTGCCGGCCTGCTCCGCACCGGTGGGAATCTTGGTATCGGTCGTGGCACTCACGCTGTGCTTCCTCGTTTGTTGTCGCCTTCCCGGCCTGCAGGATCAGCATCGCCGAATCCATGCATGCCGAGTGCATATTGCAGCCCCACGACGGCGCCCTTCATCGGCGGCAGAAGCGCGAGCGAGAGAACCACGGTCAGGAGCGGCCAGGTGCCCATATGAAACCACAAAGCCGGTTCGTAATGCATTTCAGAGATGTAAATCCCGGTTCCGACGATCTTCCCCACCACGAAAATCGTGAGATAGGGTGGAAAGTCGTCGGCGCGGTGATGGTGCAGTTCCTGTCCGCAGGCATCGCAGGCAGGGCGTACCTTCAGATAGGAGGAAAACGCCCGCCCCTCGCCGCAAGCCGGGCAGCGGCAGCCGAGCCCGCGCATGATCGCGCGTTTCCACTCCCCGGAACCCGCCGCGAGGCTCTTGTCGATCCGCTTGCCGTTCATGATCCGCCCCTCATTTGCGCCCTTTACCACCCTTGCTGCGGGCGGTGGAGCCGACACGCACTTTGGTGGCCGACCCTTTGCGCCCACCCGGCTTTCCACCACCCGGCTTGCCGCGTCGTCCATGCGGCAGCGGGGCTGTGCCCTTGCGGCCCTCGGAGAGCAATTCGAAACGCAGCGCCCCCTGGACCGGCGCCGCCTCGACCAGCTTGACGCTGACCCGGTCGCCCAGTCGATATGTCTCGCCTGTGCGGTCGCCGACAAGGGCGTGGGCGTATTCCTCGTAGCGGAAATAATCGTCGCCGATGGTGGAGGCGGGGATGAACCCATCCGCGCCGGTATGGTCGAGCTTGACGAACAGGCCGGATTTGGTGACGCCGGAGATCTGTCCCTCGAAGGTGGCGCCGACCTTGTCGGCCAGGTGATAGGCGATCAGCCGGTCGATGGTTTCGCGCTCCGCCGCCATGGCGCGCCGCTCGGCTGCGGAGATACGCGCGGAAATTTCGGCGAGCTGATCATGGGTGGTCTCGGGGTGGAGCCCGTCCTTGCCGAGATCATGGGCGGCGATCAGCGCGCGGTGCACGATCAGATCGGCATAGCGACGGATCGGCGAGGTGAAATGCGCGTAGCGGCGCAGATTGAGGCCGAAATGGCCGTAATTCTGCGATGTGTATTCCGCCTGCGACTGGGTGCGCAGAATAACCTCGTTGATGAAGGTCTGATGCTCCAGCCCTTCCACCGCCTTGAGGATGCGGTTGAACAGGGTGGGGCGCAGCGCGCCCTGTTTGGGCATTTTCAGCGCCACGGAGGCGAGCACTTCGCCCAGAGCATGCATCTTGGTGAGTGAGGGCTCGTCATGGGCGCGGTAGATGAAGGGGATCTTCGCTTTCTCGAGCGCCTCGGCGGCGGCGACATTGGCGAGGATCATGCATTCCTCGATCAGCCGGTGCGCGTCGAGGCGCTCGGGCACCAGCACCTGATCGACCATGCCCTCTGCATTGAGGATGATCTTGCGCTCGGGCAGGTCCAGCGCAAGCGGCTGGCGCTCGTCCCGCGCGCGCGCCAGGCAACGATAGCATTCCCAGAGCGGCTTGAGCACGGGCTCGAGAATCGGCCCGGTGACATCGTCGGGGCGTCCGTCGATCGCGGCCTGGGCCTGCTGATAGGACAGGCGGGCTGCCGAGCGGATCATCACCCGGTGGAAGGAATGGCGCTTCTTGATGCCGTCCGCGCCGATCACCATGCGCACGGCGATTGCCGGGCGGTCCTCGAGCGGGCGCAGCGAACACAGATCGTTTGAGATGCGCTCGGGCAGCATCGGCACGACACGGTCGGGGAAATAGACCGAATTGCCGCGCTCCAGCGCCTCGCGGTCGAGCGCGGAGCCGGGGCGGACATAAGCCGCGACATCAGCAATGGCGACGGTCAGGACGAAGCCGCCCTCGTTCTTCGGATCATCGTCGGGGCGCGCATGCACCGCATCGTCGTGATCCTTGGCATCGGCGGGATCGATGGTGATGATCGGCAGATCGCGCCAGTCCTCGCGCCCGGCGAGCCCCACATGCCTTGCCGCCTCGGCCTCTGCGATCACCTGATCGGGAAAGACATGGGGAATGTTGTGGACGTGCAACGCGACCTGGCTGACGGCTTTTTCCGATTTCATCGACCCCAGTCGCTCGCGCACCCTGGCCATGTCGAGCCCGTAGCGCTTTTGCGGCGACACATGCACCGCCACGAGATCGCCGTCACCCGCATCACCCTCGTCGCCTGGGGCGATGGCGAGCTCCTTGCCGAGCATCTTCTTGTCGACCGGGATCAGACGACCGCCGCCACCCGGAAGCGGTCGGAAAATGCCGAGGATCTGCGCCTTCTGCCTGGGCAGGACCTTGATCACCCGACCGCTATAGGCCGGGCCGTCCTCGTCTTCGTCATTACGCTGGACGCGCAGGAGTGCACGATCATTGATGCCCGGTGCGGGCTGGCCCGGTTTGGGACGGCGCGAGAGGGTGACGAGAATGCGCGGTGCGGCGCTGTCATCTGCTGCATCCCAATCGGCGGGCACGGCGATCAGCTCACCGTCCTCATCGCGCGAGACGATATCGGCGAGCACCACTGGCGGCAGCATGTCCTTGCCGGTGAGGCGCTTGCGCTTGCGATCGATGACGCCTTCCTCCTCGAGCTCCTTGATGAGATGCTTGAGAAAGATCCGGTCGCCGCCCTTGATGCCGAAGGCGCGCGCGATCTCGCGGCGCCCGACCTTGCCGGTCTGCTCCTTGATGAAGGCGATGATCTCCTCGCGCGCGGGCAGATTGGCAGGATCACCGCCCTGTGCGTCAGAGGCGGCTTTCGCCTTGCGGCGACGGGTGGTGAGGCGTGTGGGCAAGAAGCTCTCGTAATGGTTGGCGAAATGACCGGCATGGTTCCGGCCCGCGCATGAAGACGGCTCGTTCCTGCTCCATATATAGGCGTTGCGGCGGACAAGCGAAAGCCCGCTCATGCCACGCCGTCAGTGGCTCCGGCTCAGCGCGCTGTCTTGCCTTTCCCGCCATCGCCATCAGCAGTGGGGCGCTCGTCGCGGCCCTCGTCATAGCGCAGGGCAGGCGGTGCTTCCTCGCGGCTGCGCCGGTTGGCGAAGCGCGAGCGTGTCAGGACGCCCGACAGCGCGATCGCCGCCGGCAAGGCCAGGACGATCGACAGGATCAGCACGATCGGAAAGGCCGCCGCAGGATCGATCGCGCCGGGGAGGATCGGCAGGAGGGCCCCGAGAAGGTTCGTAATGATCGCGACCAGCGGCAGGAAGATGATTGCGGCAACGATGACACGGGCATTCATGCTGGCCTCCGAACATTCCTCGGCGCATACGCAAACCGATAGGGTATCCCGTACAACGCCTCGAGCGCGATTTCGTTCACCCGCCATCTCAGGCCGCTTGCGCATGCAAGGCCGCGAGCCCCGCCCCGGCAGCGCCCGGCGCTGCGATCTGGGCGACGAGACCATGCGCCTGGCAGGCCTGTGCATAGCGCGTGGCGAGATCGCCGCGTCCGATGATCGTGCAGGCGGTTGCAGCCGG